>JADLFV010000054.1 GCA_020849625.1 Phycisphaeraceae bacterium | reverse complement strand
TGCCGCACCCGCGACGCTTTGTGGAGCACCATGCAATCGGTGCTGGACCAAGTCACCGCCGCCGACGCCCAGCACTGCTTCACCCACTGCGGCTACACGCTACACTTGGAATAGGAATGCTCTAATGTGGCACTTCCTTGACCGCGTTGCGGTTCCAGGCGGGGACTTTGATGGTGATGGGGCCTTCGCTTTCGATCTTCGTCTGACAACTCAGCCGACTGTTGCGCTGAAGGCCCGGGGCTTCCTCCACGCGGTCCAGTTCGTCGTCCTCCGGCTCGGAACAGACGTTCTCACCGTCCTCGACGTACACGTGACAAGTCGAGCAGGCGCAGACGCCGCCGCAGGTGTGCTCGATGGAGATGCCGTTCTCCATCGCCACTTCCAGGATGTTCTGTCCCACGGCCGCCATCACTTCAATCTCGGACTTGTCCACGCCCAGCGAGGCGGGATCTTCGAGGATAAATCGCACGGGCACCGTGCGGGGCCCGACTACTTTGGAGACCTTCATATGCATGGCAAGCCCATTCTAGGCCTGATGGCGGGGCTTGTCAGGTTCGCCGCAGCCAGGTGTCGGGGCGGTTCCAGAAGGCATCGTCGCGGCCGCCGTAGTAGTTGGATAACGCGGCATCCATCACCTCGGCGGTGCGCAGACCCGAGACGCCGGTGCTGGGACAAGTTCCCTTGCCGCGCAACTGATCGACGATGGTCGCCACCAGCGGTTGGTGCACGTGCGGCGGATTGGGCAGATCGAACTGCTCGGTGTCGTCGTCGCGCATCAGGACCACCGGCTCGTTGCCGAAGCAACTGCACTCGATGCGCCCGGTCTGGCCGCGAATGCACAGCCGGTCGCGCTTGCGTTCGGCCGCGAAGTTCCATTGTGCCTGCGCCGGGGCACCAGCGATGTGGAAGCTCATCTCCACGCGGTCTTCCACGTCGTAGGCCGCAGCTGTGTTGGTCGCCCGGCCGCGCACATCCTGCAACGGGCCCAGCAGGTGATCGAGCAGATCCAGCAGGTGCGAGCCGAGGTCGAGAAACAATCCGCCGCCGGCCAGCGTCGCATCGAGGCGCCAGTACCCGGCCGGGTCACTGTGTGTCAACGGCATGTCAAAGTGATAGTCCAATCCGATCAGCGGGCCGATGACGCCGTCATCGAGCAACTGTTTGATTTTCACGAAGCGCGGCAGTCTTCGCCGGTAGTACGCCACGAACAGCGGCAGCCTCGCCTGGGCGAACGCTTCGACCATGGTGCGGCACTCGGCGGCGCTGCGGGCCATCGGTTTCTCCACGTAGCATGGCTTGCCCGCCCGGGCGGCACGCAACGCATAATCGCAGTGACTGCCCGGCGGCGTGGCGATGTACACGATGTCCACGTCATCAGCGTGCAGGATGGCATCGGCGTCTGTGGTCCAGCGCGGCACGTGGTGGCGGCGGGCGAAATCCTCCGCCCCGGCGGCATCGCGCCGCATCACGGCTGTCAACGCGCTGTGCTCGGTTTTATAGAAAGCCGGACCGCTCTTGATCTCACAGACGTCGCCACAGCCGATGATGCCGAAGCGCACGGTCATCGCAGGTCACCTGGTCGGATCGGGTCGATAGATGCGGGTATTGAGGGCCCAGACCTTTTCGGTGAAGTTGCCGCCCCCGGAAGTAGAGGCATCACCCTCAGCGACGGCTGCTTCTCTCCCGGGGGCGGCGGCCGCCAACGCCATGTGCAGCTTGGCGTCGATGTTGTCCACGTGATTGATGAAGATGGCCTCCGGTGTGGCGGGCACCTTCAGGGCCCCGAACTCCAGTTCGCCGTGATGCGACAGGATCAGGTGCTCCAGCGTCAGCAGAATGGCCGGCGGAATAATCACCGGCGGGCTCATTTCCGCACAGGCGCGGGCCTTGTCGTTCAGCCACACCAGGCCGCGCCCGACGTGGCCCACCAGTTGCCCGTCATCGCTGTAGGCAAAGCCCGTCTCCCAGGTCAGCTCGGCCGTCTTGCCCAGGTCGTGCAGGAACAGCCCGAAGCGCACCAGGTCGCCGCTGAGTTGCGGATACAGCGGCAGCAAAGCGTCGGCGATGCGCAGCAGTTGCAGCGTGTGCTCCAGCAGTCCACCGAGATACGCATGGTGTAGGCTCGATGCGGCCGGGGCGCGGCAGAAGCTTTCCATCAGCTTGCCGTCTTCGAGGTAACGATCGCGCAGGGCGGCCATGGCGGGGTGCTCGATCTTCTGCAGGATGCGCAGCAGCTCGGCGAACATCTCGTCCACGTTGTGGGGCGTCGTGGGCAGCAGATCGGTTAACTCATCGGGGGACGGCTCGTAAGCGCGGATGTCCTGGATGATGACCTGGATTTCACCCTGGTAAGGCTGCGACTGACCCGCGATCCACACGAAGCCGTCGGTCGGCAGCCCGCGGAACTGTTCTTCCGTGATGTTCCACATTCTTCCGGGGGTGCGGCCGGTCTTGTCCGCCAGCAGGCACTTGAGGTAGGGCTTGCCGTTCTTGGTCTGGCCGAGCTGGCAGTTCTGCACGGCATAGACGCCGTCCACGTACTGCGAGGGTTTCAGATCACGGATGTAGGTTCGCGTGTTGGGCAAGAGAGACCTTTCGTAGTTCAGCGCGAGCGGCGTTCGCGGGCCGGACTCGCTGCGATGTTTACGTCACGATGTCAGCAGCGAACTTGCGGCGAAAGTCTTCGAGGTCCGCCACGCCCGGCGGCAGCGTCGCTTCCTCGATCAGCAGAATCGGAATGCCTTCGCGGATTGGGTAGCGAAGTCCCGCGCCGTCGGGTTTCTGAGCGATCAGCCAGTCGCCTTCCTGCCGCAGCTTCGAGCGGGTCAGGGGACAGACTAGTATGGCAAGCAGCTCAGCGTTCAGGGCCATGGGTCATAGTCTAGCTTTCGGGGCCAATCGCGTCGCCGCGGCTGGTGATGAGCGGACATCGTCTTGCCGGGCCGCAACTTGCGCCTTCGTGAAGAGCGCTGCGGGCGAGTTTGGCTTGAGTTATTCTAATTCTAAAGTATTTCTACAAAAGCATTTATTGTGTACAAAGTATGTAAATAGCTCTTGCCGAACCGGCCGTTTCGGATACGATTGCAACCAGGTGTGTGGGGGGTCATGTTCCGGGCGCGGATCTCCTGAGGGGGAGAATCCCCGCCTGCCACACACCCTCCACGCATATCGCTGGCTTGTTCCGGAGTGGACCGGTCGGTTCACGTTGTGATGGTGGGTTCGTCAACACGTTTGCAGGTTTAAGGAGCAAGAGAATGTTGATTCACAAAGGTCTCGTGGCCGCTGTTGTGATGGCGGGTGCTTTGGCCGCGCCGGCGATCGCCGACTGGAATCCGGGCGATCCCTACAAGATGCACTATCCGCAGTTGCCCGATCCCAACGGCTGGGACGTGCGCAACACCTACTACACCGGCCTGGCGGACGACTTCATGTGCATCGAGACCGGCCCGGTCCTCGACTTCCACATCTGGACCTCGCGCAAGGCCGACATGCTCATCCACCCCGAGGACATCGAGTTCATCCACACCGCCATCTACTCCGACATTCCCGATCCCGACGGCACCGGCCCGGCCTACAGCCAGCCCGGCGCGCGCCTCTGGCACCACGACTGGAACCTCGACCCCGCCATCGGCGCCTTCACCGTCCGACCCTACGGCAGCGGTGATCAGGGCTGGTTCGATCCCCTGGCCGGCATCGTCCTTCCTCACGATCACCTGATGATCGACCAGTGGAACTTCTTCATCGACGAGCCGTTCGCTTTCGTCCAGACCCAGGGCGAAATCTACTGGCTGGAAATCAGCTTCAAGCTCACCCCGCTGGCCCTGGAACAGGGCAAGCGCATCGGCTGGAAGACCTCGCTCAATCACTTCAACGATGACGCGGTTTATCGTGAAATCGTGGTCGGCCAGGATCCGATCATCTGGAACGAACTGATCGATCCGCTGACGCAGCAGTCGCTGGACCTGGCGTTCGTCATCACGCCCGAGCCCGCCACGCTGCTGCTGCTGGGCCTCGGCGCTGCCGCCATGATGTACCGCCGCAACGCCTGACGCTTCGCCAGCATCGGCCACAAGGTGAATATCCCCACTCAGCGCCCCGCCACCCACGCGGGGCGTTGTTTTGCGCCCCCCCGCCAAGCCCGCCGATGCACAGCTTCGGCGGGATAACTCCCCCGCGCTACTCCGCGTCCTTCTGATCCACCCGCTCGATCTGCGCCCCCAGCGCCTGCAGGCTCAGTTCCATCCGCTCGTACCCGCGGTCCAGGTGATACACGCGGTTGACCACCGTTCGCCCCCTGGCTGCCAACCCCGCCAGCACCAGCGCCGCGCTGGCCCGCAGGTCGGATGCCATCACCGGCGCGCCCACCAGTTGCTTCTGTCCGCACACCATCACCGACGCACCCGTGCGGATCAACTCCGCCCCCATGCGCGTCAACTCCGCCACGTGCAGGAAGCGATCGGGATAGATCTTCTCCGTGATGATGCTGTTGCCCTCCGCCATCGCCAGCAGGGCCATGAACTGGGCCTGCAGGTCGGTGGGGAACCCCGGGTGCGGCTGGGTCACGATCTGGGCCGGGTGCAGGCCGTCGATTCGTCGCACGCGCACATCATCGCGCAGCGGCGGGGCGATGCCGTTCTTCGATCCGCTCAACGATTCGACTGTCACGCCGATCTGCCGCAGGCAATCCAGGGCCGCGGTCAGCGAAGCGGTGGGGAAATTCTCCAGCGTCACTTCGCCCCCGGTGATCGCCGATGCGATCGCGTACGTGCCCGCCTCGATGCGGTCAGGTATCACCTGGTGACCGCCCTCCGGCGTACCGCCCAACTCTTCAACGCCTTCGATCGTGATCCGCGGCGTACCCGCACCGCTGATCCGCGCTCCCATGCTGTTGAGCATGTTCGCCAGGTCCTCGACCTCCGGCTCGCAGGCGGCGCATTCGATGATCGTCGTCCCCTCCGCCAGCACCGCTGCGCACATCACGTTGTCGGTCCCCAGCACCGTCGATCCATTGGGCCCGCCCAGAAACACGTGCGCCCCCCGGAGTTTGCCTTCCGCGGCGATGTACCCATTTTCCAGGTGAATTTCCGCCCCCAGGGCCCGCAGCCCGCGCAGGTGCAGATCGACCGGCCGATCACCGATCGCACACCCGCCCGGCATCGACACCTTCGCCCGTCCCCGCCGCGCCAGCAGCGGACCCAGCACGCAGATGCCCGCCCGCATCGTCCGCACGATGTCGTACGCCGCCACGCACTGCGATTGGTCGGTCACCTTCAGCGTCAGCCGTCGCTCCGCCGCATCATGTTCCGCTTCGCACCCCAGCGTCCCCAGCAGCCCCACCAGGTTGCGGATATCCGACAACTGCGGCACATCACGCAGCACCACCGGCTGATCCGTCAGCAACGCCGCCGCCATCAGCGGCAACGCCGCGTTCTTCGATCCGTGTACGCGGAACGTTCCGCGCAGTGGTCTGCCGCCTTGTATGACGAATGAATCCATAGGTTCGGGTATCGGGATTCGGGTATCGGGTTTCAAACCCGCATGCGGACGCGAAACAGTACACTGACGTTCATGGTACAACGTGCGTCGTCGTCCTTCTCTGTTGCTATCGGCCAACCCTGATCCGATACCCGAATCCCGACACCCGATACCCGACCACCAACACCATGGACCTCAACTCCCTCATCCGCGACATCCCCGACTTTCCCAAGCCCGGCATCGTCTTCAAGGACATCACGCCCCTGCTGCGCGATCCGGCCGGCCTGGCCATGGCGGTCGAACTGATGGCCTCGCCTTTCCGCGGCAAGGGCGTGCAACTGGTCTGCGGCGCTGAGTCCCGCGGCTTCATCTTCGGCACCGCCATCGCCCAGGCGCTATCGGCCGGGTTCGTCCCCATTCGCAAACCGAAGAAACTGCCCGCTGAACGTCTCGCCGTCACCTACGAACTCGAGTACGGCTCCGACACCCTCGAAGTCCATCGCGATGCCGTCTCCACCGGCCAGAAAGTCCTCATGGTCGATGACCTGCTGGCCACCGGCGGCACCATGAAGGCCTGCTGCGACCTGATCGACCGCATGGGCGGCTCCATCGTCGGCGTCACCGTCCTGATCGAACTGGCCTTCCTCAGCGGCCGCAAGCGACTGACTCCCTACGACAACGTCCACGCTGTCCTGCAATACTGATTTCGTATCTCGAATGTCGAATTTCGAATGTTCGGACCGTTACGATTCACCGCAAGGCCATGACTGAAAAAATTCGAAATTCGAGGGCTGCAACAGCGGCATCAGCCGCTAAATCCGAAGTTCGAAATCCCCTGACCACCTACTGGCAGCGCTCCCAGCGCCCGCTCCAGGCCTTGTTCTTCCTTCTGCCGCTGATCATCTGTTACGAAGTCGCCAGCGTGCTCACCGCTGTGCCCGGCGAACCGCGACTGCCCAAGATCGTCGCCGAGTCGCTCCTGGGCGACTTCTTCCTCCAGTTCGGCGTCACCGGCACCTATCTGCCGCCCATCATCGTGATGGTCGTGTTGATCGCCATGCACTTCACCCACCGCGATCACATCGTCTTCGAGCCCAAACTCTACGGCTTCATGGCCGTCGAATCCGTGGCCATGGCTATCCCCCTGTTCGTCTTCATGCTCGTCCTCTTCCGCGACCCCGCCCTCCAGCAGGCCGCCTCCCAATTCACCGCCAGCGCCACCGACGCTGCTTCTTCTACTTCCGGGGGCGGGGGGCGTCCGTGGTACACGGGGCTTGTGCACGCACTCGGGGCCGGCATCTACGAAGAAATGCTTTTCCGCCTGATCGCCATCTCCATGCTGCACCTGCTGCTGGTGGATGTGTTAGCCATCCCCGAGCACATCGGCGCGACGACCGCCGTGATTCTCTCCGCCCTCGCTTTCGCCCTGTATCACTTCCCCTCGCTGCACGAGATCGACGTCAGCCGCTTCCTGTTCTACAGCATCGCCGGCATCTACTTCGCCGCCGTGTACGTCCTGCGCGGCTACGGCATCGTCGCCGCCACCCACGCCGCCTACGACGTGCTCGTAATCTTCTTCGAGCGCCTCACCCACGCCTGACCGCACCCTGGAAGCGTCCCTCTCCCCCATTTAGCCCCGCGTGAACACACGCGGGGCCTCCCCCGCTCGTCACCGCATCACCCGCAACGCATCCGCGTACGCCTCACCGCCATCCCACCACATCAAATCCCCGGGGCTCCGCCCCCACCCCCGGCCTCCGGCGGCCCCCAGAAGAGCTCCCGGACCTCCTCCGCGCCGTGATTTTCCATTAAACGGTCAGGCCCACAGCGTTGTTCCATGTTGTTCCACTTTTGTTTGACATCGCGCGACGGCGCGATATACTGGCCAAATCGGAACAACACGGAACAGCGAAGGGCTGATCACGGCCGGAAAGGAGTTGACGATGAGCAAGCGAGGCAGCAAGGCGTCATTGAGCAAGGGGAGATCAGGTTGGTGTGTGATCTACTACCACCCTGTGGCCAAAACGGCTGAAGGTAAGCCAAAGCGGGTGCGGCGTGGGCTTGGGACGACCGACCAGCAGCGAGCACAGGAACTCGTGGATCAAGTGAATGCGCTGATCGACGACCCTACTATGCACAATCCGACTAGCCGCGAACGCGCGGCCGTTAAGTTTGACGGAGAGGCTGTCGTCGCGTTCTTCGTGCCCATGCAGCCTGAATCCCATGATCCTTGGGCCATTCGGGAAGATGAAATTCCACTCCCCGGCGGCCGGGATGCTACCGATGGGTATGCAAGGGCTCTGTTTGTTGGGACAACTGGTGCCGGAAAGACGACTCTAGTCAGGCAGTTGCTGGGAACCGACCCACTGCGCGAACGGTTCCCCTTAACGTCGGCCGCGAAGGCGACGACGGCAGATATGGAAGTCGTCCTCCGAGCCGGAGAGTTCCATGCGGTCGTAACGTTCACGCCTCGAGAACAAGTGCGTCAGTACATCGCTGAGTGCCTACAAGCCGCTGTCATTAGCGCGTTGGAAGACTCGCCCGAGCGAGATGTAATCAGGCGATTTCAAGAACACAACGACATGCGCTTTCGCCTCAAGTATATCCTTGGCGACCTTCTTACACTTAGGGCCGCTGCTCAAGATCAAGACTCCAACGAGGACGACGATGACGAACCCGCGGAGGCCTCTGTTCCCGCCATTTCCACGGACCAGAGAGATGCACTGCTCGTCGCGCTTGAGGGTTATCTGCAAAATATTCGTGATCTCGCAGAAGCATCCAAGACGCAACGAGCCATCTATGCAAAAGATCTCGAACTCGATCTGAACAAGGCGTCGCGGGAAGAACAAGAGGTTCTCCAAGAATTCATTGAAGACTGGCTCTCAGATAGCGAGACATTCCACGATTTGGTCGACGCAGTCTTCGAGGACGTGGAAAGCCGGTTCGATCAGCTTGAGGCCGGGGAGATCAAGCGGGGAAAGGATGACTGGCCAGTAAAATGGACCTTCGCCGCGACGAGTGAAAAGCGAGCTGAGTTTCTTGCTAGGGTCAATTGCTTTTCGAGCAAC
The DNA here is from genome assembly GCA_020849625.1 of Phycisphaeraceae bacterium. Classification (GTDB taxonomy): domain Bacteria; phylum Planctomycetota; class Phycisphaerae; order Phycisphaerales; family Phycisphaeraceae; genus JADLFV01. The sequence continues at coordinate 40,588 of JADLFV010000054.1, read as the reverse complement.
TACGCACCAAGTTTCGGTCGGCTGCTAACCCCACTGGTCGATGGAATCCGAGTGGCTGGTCCGTTCGCGCCAAGTTGGCATGAGGATGGCCAGCCCAAGCTGGTACTTCTTGATGGTCAAGGAATAGGCCACACAGCAGACAGTTCTTCGAGTCTTTCGACCGAAGTCACACGCCGATTCAGATTAGTGGACGCTATCGTGCTCGTTGATAACGCGGCCCAACCAATGCAAGCCGCCCCTTGCGCAGTTCTCCAAACGGTTGTGGCGAGCGGCCACGAGTCTAAGTTGATCGTTGCGTTTACCCACTTCGATGAGGTCAAGGCAGACAATCTGATCGGCCGGGCTACCAGAAAGGATCATGTGGTGGGATCGTTCGAGAACGCGATCCATGCGGTCGGCAAGACGCTTGGGCGAGAGGCGGAAGTCGCCTTGCGACGGCTCACTACTGGCCGAATCGTCTTTCTGGCAGACATCCAAACACGGCTCGACCTGGCTGCACGCGGTGACACCAAATTTACGATCGGCGAGCTCCGCCGTTTGATGTCGGTGGTGGGGAGCATGATTACGCCGCCTCGACCCGTGACGTATCGGCCCTTCTACCATGTGGCCAATCTCGTCCTGGCAGTCCAGAATGCGACAGAATCCTTCCAGTCGAGAGAAACTGCCATCGTGCGGTCCGAACACTGGACAAGAGTGAAGGCGCTCACGCGCCGACTCGGTCTATTTCCGAACCGGGATGGGTACGACACGCTCATGCCTGTTGCGGACCTTTGGACGCACTTGCTCAACGCACTCTATAAGTTCCTCTCTGAACCGGTCGCCTGGCAGCCGAGCTCTCCCCCGGACGACAGTGAGGAGCGAGCCGAAGTGATCGCGCGGATTCGGCAGGAGATCGAAGCCAAACTTCGTGATCTCGCACGGAAGCGGATCAAGGAGGAACGGCTGAAGGAATGGATCGCTGCGTCGGCACGACGTGGTCCTGGCTCTGGAGTTGCTCGGAAGGAAGATGTGTTGGCGCAGTATGGCGTGGCAGCTCCCACTCCCAGCAACGAGGTCTGGGCGGTCGTCCTGCGAAGTGCAGAGGATGATACATCGCGGTCGGTAACGGTCGCTGACGACGCGAAGTTCCTCATGGAAATGTGCAATCTTATCGCTGAGGCCGTGCAGGCAGGAGGCGGGGTGCTTCGCGGATGGTCACAATCGTTGGGAGTGAACGTCTCCGAGTAGTTACGGCTCGTCAAGGCGGCATGCTTTCCTGCGCTTCCTACGTTCCTTGCGGCCGACCAAGTGCAAGGCCCAAGAGACCTGCTGGGGGCCGACTTCCGGGGGCGGAGGCCGGGGTGCGGGGCGGAGCCCCGGGGTTGAAATCACTGGCCAGCTTGTGCGCGCATATCCAAAAATCAGCGTCACTTTTGTGCGCGCTGACCACTTCCAAACAGACACAAACACTGGTGGAATCGCATGTTGGTGGAATGAGCGGACGCTGACAAATCCGTGCGCCGTTGTGCGCCAGTTGGTGACTGCTGACGACTCCCCAGCGTCGCATGCGGCCTGATACCGCCTGATGCGCACCGCCATGCGCCTATGCGCGCGGCGTGCGTGGTGGGCGAAAACCGCAAAAAGGTCGTTTGTCGAGCGGCAACGGGGTTGGCGGCGAGATCGCGGCGTGCGAAGTGGAAATGGGTCGGCGTCAGTTTTGTGCGCGCTTCGACGATCGTTCACACCGCGATCAGACGGAAGCGCAGGGCTGGCTGCGCTTCGATGGCGCGGCGACGCACCGCCTGCACCACGGCGCGACTGGAGTCGAAGTCGGCCAGGTCCGCGAGCAGTTGCGTCGCGGCGTCCACCTCCATGGTGCTGAACATCTCATGCACGACGCGTTCGTCGATGCCAAGCTCAGCCAGCGCGGTGGCGTGAATCGCCTGCGTGACTGGGAGCAGACGGAAGCTGCCGTCGCTGCGGCGCATCGCTTCAATGGCGGACTCAGCCAGCGGCAGATAGGTGGCAACATCCTTGATCGCTTGCGTGATCAGGCGCTGGAGGATGTGCGTGGCCAGGTTGTTGCGGGCGAAGCTGGCGACGCGGATGGCGGTGGGCACGCGAGCGGATTCATCGAGGCGACGGGCCCAGTTCTGATACTGCTGCGCCGCGCGGTCGCTGTGCAGCGCTTCGGCCAGTTCGGCCAGACGCGCAAGTTCGCTGACGTATAGCGGCGTGCCGAGCATATCGCGGCCGACGACCAGCACGTTCAACTGGGCCAGGACCCCCGGAAGGGAATCGGGGCCCAACAGGCCGCAGACGGCTTTGGCGCTGGCGACCACAATGGCCATGTCGGATTCGGGCGTCTGATCGGCGCGGCCTAGGGAACGCAGAATACGCTGCAAATCGCCTTCCAATTCGAGCGGCTGATGCTTGACCGCATCGCGCACGAACGCCAGCAGCCGCCCCTCCAGGGCAGGTGGATCGAACGCGGCGGAAAGCTCTTCAGCGTAGGGTTTTTCAATCAAGCGGTGAGCGGCCAGTCGCAGGGCGGCCAGCAGTTCGGTGCCGATGGCGCGGCGAACTTCCGCGCGGTGCGGCGTCTCGGCGGCGATGAGCTGATCGTAGTTGGCAGCCAGGCGGCGGCGGGTCTGGGCCAGGCGTTCGACCAGGCTGGAGGACGGCGTATGGTTGCGGCGGGCGGTGTCGGCGCTGACGTGGCGCAGGTTTTCCACGGCGGTGCGGACGCGCTTGGCACTGAGGTTGCAGCCGCAGCAGGCGTTGACCTTTTCGGTCAGGGCTGCGTAGTTGAGTCCGGCCGCATCGGGTCCGGGCCGCAGACAATCGTTGAGCAGCGCGTTGAGATCGCCGTCCTGCTGCTCCATCACGGAAGCGAGCCACACCAGCACGGCGCGGGCGGCATCGCGCACATTGCGACGGACTCCGGCCACATGCCGTTCGACGCCGATCAGGCGGACGGCGTGATCGCGTGGCGTGTCATGCGTTCGCCGGTCCGCGGCATGGCGCAGAAGATCGGGGTCCACGAAGACCGTGCGGTATCTGCGGGCCGAGGTTGTGCGCTGTGGTGTGGACATGCGCGGGGGACCGGTAAAGGGTGAGGGTTAGCGGCCGGTGCTCACGTCGCCGCGGGGCTGACCCTGGCGATGGCAGCCGGACTCGGCGAAGCTCTGCGTGGTCAGCAGCAGGGGCGCGATGAGGGCCGCGGCCAGCAGCAACAATCGGATGCATCGGGTAAGCGGTCGCATGGTTCAGACTCCTGGTAGAGGGACCTACCGTTAGAACGCACGAGATTGCCGGTTTGTGCCAGGCGGCAGCGGGCCGGCGATATTTTTCGACACATAACCATTTTATCAAAGCGGGTTTAGCCGCCAAGAAAAATCCTGTTTTTTCTGTCGCAGCCCTGAAACGGATTGGAACCGCCCAAAGATCGGGCAATGTCGCCCCCAAGCGTGAAAGGAGGTTTCTCATGCAGGCAAGACCGATTCTGACCGTGGCTCTGATCCTGGTGGCGCTGGTGATGGTCGCTCCGGCGCCGGCGGCCGAGAGGAAGCCGCACACCGAAACCAAGCGCGTGACGCGCAACGACCGCGACAACAATCGTCGCGTCGAACTGGAGCGCCGCGTCACCACGCAGAAAGGCCAGCCCACGCGCAACGTCTATGACCGGACGGTCAGCCGCACCACCCGCCTGTCCGGCGGACGTCAGCAGACCGTCACCCTCAACAAGACGTTCGTCAACCAGGACGATCAGCGCAAGAGCGTGGACTTCGATCGTTCCGTGGAAATCAGGAAGGCCCCGCAGCCGACCCCGCGGCCGTCCTACTCTCACCACTACTGGTCCTCACCACCGCGCTACAGTCCGCCGCCGGTGTATCGGCGATCCTACTATCCCCCGACGCGGACGTACTACTCCCACGATCGTGACCACTACGACCACCGCTCGGGCTATTCCTTCGGTTTGAGCCTCCGCTCCGACAACCTGAGCGGCAGCATCTACTACAGCCGCGGCTATTCGCCCTGTCAGCGCTGCGGGGCCGGGTACTACAACCGCATCTGGGTCGAGCCGGTGTACGTGATCTGCTACGACTCCTGCGGCCGGCCGTACAGCAAGCTGGTACGCAACGGGTACTTCCACTCGGTATGGGTGTCGCACCGGCACCCGTGCTCAGGCTGGTGATTGGAATGCAGATGCAGTTGGTGACGGCTCGAAGCCGGGGCTTATGAACCCTGCTTTTTCGTGCGCACTCAGCGTCGGCGGCGGTGATGGAGCAGCGCGGCGCCGCCCAGGGCCAGCAGGGCCAGCACGCCCGGCTCGGGCACGGCCGAGGTGTCTTCGATCAGGCCCACCGACGGCAACAGAGAGTTGGTCAGTTGCAGCCCGGTGTAGTTGGACAGGTCGTTGACGATCCAGTTGATCGAGCCGGCAGCCTTCTCGCCGGTCCACTTGCCTTCGGTGGCCAAAGCGGCGCGGACGGCGGCCTCGGCGTCGATCAGGCCGTAACCGTAGTCCTGGTCGATGCCCTTGGCGCCCAGATCGACGGCAGTGGCCCGCAGGATGCGAATGACCTGGCCGGCGTTGAGGTGGGGATTGGCCATGAACATCAGCGACGCCACGGACGCGGCCAGCGGCGAGGAGAAGCTGGTGCCGGACCACGAACTGTAGAGGTCGTCGGGCTTGGTGGTCAGGATGCTGCTGCCGGGGGCGACGAAGTCGATGAACTGCCCGCGGCTGGAGAAATCGCTGACCCCGCCGTCGCGATCGACCGAGCCGACCGCCACGATCCAGTTCCAGTTGCGCCAGTTCTCATGTAGCTCGCCATCGTTGCCGGCCGACATGAAGACCACCGCGCCACGGCGTTTGGCGTAGCGGGCCGCTTCGTTCAGCAGCAACAGGTTGGCGCCGGTGTAGCTGAGGTTGATCACGCGGGCGCCGTGGTCGGCGGCATACTTGATGGCTTTGACCATATCGGTGGCGAAGGCTGAGCCGTCGCCGCGTTCGGTGATCTGCACGGGCAGGATATCGCTGGACAGCGCTGCGCGGGTGATGCCGGCGCCGTTGCCGCTGTGAGCCGCCAGCAGGCCGAGCGTGGCGGTGCCGTGGTTGTTGGCGACCCACACGCCGTCCTCGCCGGCGGTGATGTTGTAGCCCGGGGAGGTCTGGCCGGTCAGGTCCACGTGCGACAGATCGAAGCCGGCATCGAGCACCGCCGAGCGCACCGTGGCCCGGTGGTTGAGGTCATAGATGATGCCCCAGGCCTGGCCGAAGTTCATGCGATCCAGGTACCACTGGCTGCTGCGCAGCGGGTCATTGAAATCGACGGTCGTCGCCGCCGCTACCGGAAGCGCCACCCCCGCCATCGCCAGCAACAGCACAGCCGCGCCACAGGTTTGCCGGGACATAGGTGCCTCCAATGGAGTGGAAAAAAAGGACTCCACGTTTCCTATCGACCGCTGCGGGTGTGCTACTGAAGTCGCCCGGCGTGATCGGCATAAAACTCACAACCGCACCGATGCCGCCCGATAAACCCGCCACCCGCCACGCTGGGGCACGTTGCACCCGAGAGTTGATCCGCTACCATCTGCGACCATGACCCAACAGAAAGCCACCAACATCACCTGGCACGAAGGCGAAGTGACCCGCGAGGAACGAGCAGCCAACATGGGCCAGCGCGGCTGCACGCTGTGGATGACCGGCTTGTCGGGCAGCGGTAAATCCACCGTGGCCGTGGCCCTGGAGCAGGTGCTCATCCAGCGCGGACATCACGCATACCGGCTCGACGGCGACAACGTGCGTCACGGCCTGAACAAAAACCTGGGCTTCAGCGCCGAGGATCGGACGGAGAACATCCGCCGCATCGGTGAGGTCGCCAAGCTCTTCGCCGATGCCGGCATCATCGCCATCACCAGCTTCATCAGCCCCTACCGGGCCGACCGCGACCTGGTGCGCAAGCTGCACGATGATGCGAAGCTGCCATTTATCGAGGTGTTCGTGAACACGCCGCTGGACGTCAGCGAGCAGCGCGACCCCAAGGGCCTCTACAAGAAAGCCCGCGCCGGCCAGATCAAGGGCTTCACCGGCATCGATGATCCGTACGAGGAGCCGACCAACCCCGAGATTCTGCTGCCGACGCACGAGTTAAGCGTGGAGCAGAGCGTGGCCCTGCTGCTGGAAGAGCTGGAGAAGCGCGGGTTGCTAGCTGGCTAAACCGCCAAGACGCCAAGAGCGCCAAGCAAATTCCTATTGAACCGCAGAGACGCAGAGGACACGGAGAAGAATAGAAACCGCAGATGAACGCAGATGGGACGCAGATGAACGCAGATAAAACAGGAGCATCGAAACATGATCCGCGTTGATCCGCGTTCCCTGTCTTGTCTTAATTTGCGCCATTTGCGAAATCTGCGGCTACTCTCTTCTTGATGTTCTTCCTGGTTTTGCCTTTCACCGTGTCCTCTGCGTCTCTGCGGTTCATTTGCTTGTTTGGCGCTCTTGGCGTCTTGGCGGTTCAATTCATTCACAACCCGAAGATGAGTCGGCGGGGGTTGTCGCGGGTCAGGGTGTCCAGGGCGGTGCGGCCGTACTCGGTTTCGACCATGGTGATGCCGTCGAGCCGACCTTCCAGGCCCAGCGGACGGTGCATGTCCATGGCCAGGAAACTGTAGAGCCCCTCATCGAGCCAGCGGCGGATGCGCTGGTCGGCGTGATAGCCCGCTTCGCCGGTCATGCACTGGAAATTGCCCTGCAGCAGCACGCCTTCCCTGGCCATGTCGCGCACGTACTTCTCGAACTTACGGTCGTCGAAGTTCATGCGCTCGGGGTGAGCCCAGATCGGCTGATAGCCTTCGCTCATCAGCCAGGTGAAGGTCTTGTTGATCCAGCGGGCCCACCTGGTGACCCAGAAGTCCAGCAGCACGCAGCGCGAGTCGGCCAGCGTGGGCACGCCGTTCTGTTTCATCCAGTCGATGGAGCCCTCGAACAGGCGGAGTTCGCCGCCGGCCCAGAGGTGGTAGTTGAGGCCGCGCTGATGCAGTTGCTGGCGAAGCTGATCGACCCACACGCCCACGTGCTGGGGCGTGATGGTGGGATAGACCTCGCTGGCCATGTGCGGGGTGCAGATGGAGCCGACGAACCCGGCCCCCTGCACGGCGGTCAGGGCCTCGATGGTTTCCTCGATGCTCTCACAGCCGTCATCAATCGCGGGCAGAGCATGGCTGTGGATGTCGATGCGGCCGATCGGGATGGTGGTGCGGGCGTCGCTCATGTCGTGGTGGGGGCTTGTTCGTTCGTCGTAGCCGACGCGGGACTTCCGGGGGCGGTACTTCCGGGGGTCCAGTCCAGCATGTCCAGGGGCTGATCGAGCAGCCTCAGGCGCAGGGCCTGAAGCGCCATTTTAGCGGCCCGATCGCGGATCGCCTCGCGGCCGATGGCTGCGGGGAACAAACAAACGAACGCCTGCGTCGGCGGCGACTGCCGTCGCACGTGCAGGCCGATCCACACGGTGCCCACCGGCTTCTGCGCTGATCCGCCGTCGGGGCCGGCAATGCCGCTGATGGCCAGGGCGCAATCCGCGCCGCTGCGATCGGCGGCATGTGAGGCCATGGCGCAGACGACCGGGCCGCTGACGGCGCCTTGGCCTTCCAGCCAGTCGGGCGCGACGTCCAGATGTCGTTGCTTCATGTCATTGCTGTAGGTGATCCATCCGCCGAGGTAAACGGCACTGGAGCCGGGCGTATCGGTCAGCAGTTTGCCCAGCAGGCCGCCGGTGCAGCTTTCGGCGGTGGCGAGGGTCAATTGCTTTTGTTGCAGCAGATCGAGCAGGGCCTGCGGCAGTGTGATGCCGTCGCGGCCGAAGACGACCGGGCCCAGAAGTATCTGGACCTGCTGCGCGGTTTTTTCCAGTGTGTCCTGATCGTTGGCCCGCAGGCGGACGGTGCAGACGCCGGCCGAGACTGTGGTGCCGACGGTGGCCTGATCGGGTTGGTGATCGCGGGCCATCAGCTTGCCGAGGCGCTCGGCGATGGTGGATTCGCCCTGGCCGAAGCAGTGGATGGACGCGGTGAACAGGGCGGGCTTGCTGATGGCGGCGACGATGTGCGGCCGGACGTGCTGCTGGAACATCACCTGCATCTCGCGCGGCACCCCTGGAAGGACGAAGACCTGAGCTCGCTGAAGTTTGGCGGCAATTCCGGGGGCGGTGCCAGCCGGATTTTCCAATACCTGTGCCCCGCGCGGACAGAGCGCCTGCACGCGGTTGATCTTCGGCATCGGTTTGTGCCGCCCCCGGAAAAATTTTTCGATCTGCTGGAGCGCGACAGCGTTTTCGATCAGCTTGACGCCCATGGCCTCGGCCAGAGCCTGGCGCGTCAGGTCGTCGGCCGTGGGCCCCAAGCCGCCGGTGACGATCAGCAGGTCGGCATCCGCGGCACAGCGGCGCAAAGTCTGGGTGATGGCCTGCTGGTCGTCGCCCACGGTGACCAATTCCACGGCCGGGGCGCCGAGGCTGCACAACTGTTCAGCCATGTACGCGCCGTTGGATTCGACCGTCTGGCCCAGAACCAACTCGTCGCCGATGCTGACCAGGATCGTTCGCATGGTGTCATTGTAAGGCTTCCCGCCGCGCCAGGAGGCCGCAACGGACCCGGTGAAAATCCCTATAATCCCGCCCATGAGCGACAAAATCATCGACGGCAAAATGGTCAGCCAGCAGATCCTCGACGATGCCGCACGCCGCGTGCAGGTCATCAAACAGAAAACAGGCAAAACACCTTGCTTGGCCACCGTGTTGGTGGGCGAGGACCCGGCTTCGGTCACCTACACCCGCATGAAGCGCAATCGCTGCGAGAAGATCGGCATGAAGTCGGTCAAGGTGGAAATGCCCTCGCAAACCACCACCGAACAGCTCGTGGCCAAAATCACCGAACTGGGCAACGACCCGGCCATCAACGGCATTCTGCTGCAACACCCGTCGCCCAAGCAAGTCGATGAACGGGCTGCCTTCGAGGCGATTCCTCCGGGCAAAGATGTTGACGGCGTGACGCTGCACAGCTTCGCCTGCATGTGGCACCACCTTGACGACGGCTTCGACTGCTGCACGCCGGGCGGCATGATGCGGCTGCTCGATGCCTACAAGGTGGAGCTGAAGGGCAAACAGGCGGTGGTGATCGGGCGCAGTCCCATCGTGGGCATGCCGATGGCGGGTCTGCTGCTGGCGCGTCACGCCACGGTGACCATCTGCCACTCCCGAACTCAAGACCTTCCGGGGGTGGTGCGTCAGGCGGACATCGTGTGCGCTGCGGTGGGCAAGCCGAATTTCATCAAGGGCGACTGGATCAAGCCCGGCGCGGTGGTGTTGGATGCCGGGTACAACGAAGGCAACGTGGGTGATGTGGATTACGAAGCGGCTTACGAGCGAGCCTCGCTGATCACGCCGGTGCCGGGCGGTGTCGGGCCGATGACCATCGCGGTGCTGATCGAGCAGACCGCCACCGCGGCGGAACGGCAGTGGGAATAAACCGCAGAGACGCAGAGAACACAGAGGAAGACAAGAAAACTCATTGAACAAGGAAACCAGGAAACCATGAATAAGATGGTGTGAATTGTTTTTTATCCTGCCTTCCTGGTTTCCTTCTTTTATCATGCCTTCCTCCGTGTCCTCTGCGTCTCTGCGGTTCAAACAACATGAGTCAATTCAACGCACCCAGTTACGACATACCGCGCAACAGCGGGATTTGTGCCGCCACGGGCGCCGCCCTGGAGCCGGGCCAGCATTACTACGCCGCCCTGGTCGAACTTAGCGAGCAGGAGCAGAACGAAGCCAAACAGAAGTGCGAACCGATCAATCCGCTGGGCATCCGGCGTGTGGATTATTCCGCGGTCGCCTGGGAATCGGGCCGGCGACCGGCCGAGGCGCAGGTGTTCTGTTTCTGGAAATCCACGGTGCCGCAGCCGCAGGAGAAACGCCGGCTGTTCGTGGACAACAGCGTGCTGATGAACCTGCTGGAGCGCCTGGCGGATGCCGAGGATGCTGACAAGCTGGCCTTCCGTTACGTGATCGCCCTGATCCTGATGCGCAAGAAGCTGCTGCGTTACGACGGGGCGGAGAAGCGCGAGGGCGGCGAGTTCTGGACCCTGACGCCGAAGCTGGACCTGTCCAAAGGCCCGCTGGGCAAGTGGCATCCGGATGTGCGTTACGAAGTGCTGGACCCCAAGCTGGACGAGGGCCGCATTGAGCAGGTTACGGGTCAGTTGGGCCAGATTCTGGAGACGGACTTGTGAGAGGAAGACAAGGCGGGAAAGGTAGACAAGGAGACGCGGAGACAAGGAGACAAGGAGATCGCGCGCAGGACGCCTGGGGCATAAGTCCCCTTGTCCCCTTGTCTGCTTGTCTCCTTGTCTGCCTTTTTCTGCTGCTGATCGCCGGTTGCACGACCGCGCCGCGGCCGCTCAACGGGCCGACCGAGCCGATGGTGTCGGTCGAGCAGATCATCGCCCGCTACAACGCCAATGCCCGCAAGATCGAACGGCTGTGGTCCGATCCTTCGATTGTCCTGAGCTTCCGCGATCCTGACAGCGGCAAGATGCGTGAGCAGGTCGGCAATGGCAATCTGATTTACATCCGCCCCAGCCGCGTGGCGCTCGGCGCGGGCAAGCTCGGCGAAATGGTGCTGCTGGCCGGAACCAACGATCGACAGTTCTGGCTGTTTGATCTGCAGGATGACAAGACGGCGTATGTCGGCAGCTATGCGCGATTGGGTGAGCCGGGCACGCAGGTGCTGCCTCTGCCGGTGCGCCCGGACCGTCTGCCCGTGCTGCTGGGGCTGCTGCCGATCGACGGCGGACTGGCGTACAGCGAATGGCACGACGGCGACCTGCTGGTCGAGCCCAAGTGGGGCGCGCGGCGACTGCTGCTGGACCCCCGGAATGGTTTAGCTAAGCGGATCGACCTGTTAGACCACGAGGGTCGCAGCGTGATCGTCTGCACGTTGACCGGCTCCAAGCGCGTGCGGCAGCAGGATATCCCCGCCGATCAGGGCGCCCTGATGCCGGCCGAGGCCCATATCGCGGTAGTGGGCGAAGAGGGCAGTCTCACGTTGAAGCTGGCCAACATGACCGACGACCCGGACAAGTTCAAACCAAAACTGTTCGACTTCGACTTTCTGGTCAAGGCGTACAAACCGAAACGCGTTATCGATCTGGATCAGCCGGCGTCGGAGTGAAAGGCAGACAAGGAGACAAGGCGACAAGGGGACAAGGAGATTGCGCGCAGAACGCCCGGGGCCAAAGTCTCCTTGTCTCCTTGTCCCCCTGTCTCCTTGTCTGTCTTTACGCCTCCGCGCCCTGGAGGACGCGCAGGCTGCGGGGGAGGTTGAAGTGAACATCTTCTTCGACGACATTGGCTTCATCGACCTGGCCGCCGTATTTTTCGATCAGCTCTTCGACGATTTCCTGCACCAAATGTTCGGGGGCCGAAGCGCCGGCAGTGATCAGCACGGTGTTGACGCCGGCGAACCAGTCATGGGCGATCTCGCTGCGATCGTCAACCAGGTAAGCACGGCAGCCGCTGTTCTCGCTGATCTCGGTCAGGCGCACGGAGTTGGAGGAGTTCTTGGAGCCGACGACCAGCACCAGGTCCGCATCTTCCGCCAAAGCACGTACGGCATACTGGCGGTTGGTGGTGGCGTAGCAGATGTCCTCGCTGGGCGGCTGCTTGATGGCGGGATAGCGCTTCTTGAGGGCGTCGATGATGACATTGGCGTCGTCCATGGAAAGCGTGGTCTGAGTCAGATAGACCATGCGTTCGCAGCCGGTGAACGGCAGCTTGGCCACGTCGTCGGCCGACTCAACGATGGTGAAGGCATCAGGCGCTTCGCCCACGGTGCCGACCACCTCATCGTGGCCGGCGTGGCCGATCAGCAGGATTTTGTAGCCCTGCATGGCGTAGCGGATGGCCTCCATGTGCACCTTGGTCACTAGGGGGCAGGTGGCGTCGATCAGGGTGCAGCCGCGGCCCTTGGCGTTGTTGCGCACCTGGGGGCTGACGCCGTGGGCGGAGAAGACGATGGTCTGACCGGCCGGCACTTCATCGATGGAGTTGACGAAGACGACACCCATCTTGACGAAGTGATCGACCACGTGGCGGTTGGGCACGATCTCGTGATAGACGTACAGCGGCGTGCCCACGATCTTGATGGCCTCTTCTACGGTCTGGATGGCCATGTTGACGCCGGCACAGAATCCACGCGGGTTGGCCAAGATGATCTTCATGGTGGTAAAGGGTATAGGGGCTTGGGCTCAGGGTCTAGGGATGGCGTCGAAAACAGCATCCACGCCCAGCCAGGTCATGTCACAGGTCGCCGGCGGAGCCAGGACGGTCACCGCGGGCCCCACGGGCGCCCAGACTTCCGGGGACGTGGGGCCGAACAGGGCGAGCGTGGGCAATCCGAGCTGCGCCGCCAGGTGCGTGGGGCCCGAGTCATTGCCCACGTAGCAGGACGCTTGACGCATGGCGGCAACCAGTTCATCCAGCGAACGCAATCGCTCAGCCCCCAGGCGCGACAGGTCGCCGGCCGTCCATTGCTCAGCTTCCACTTCGCCCACCACCACGCGCACGGCTTGACCCGCATCGTGCAACCGCTTGATCAGCTCAGCGTAGCGCCGCCGCGGCCAGTTCTTCCGGGGCGATCCGCTGCCGGGATGGATCAGCACCGGCCCCCGCCTGGGTGCGAGGCTTTTACCGCGCTCGCCCCGCAGCGCCCAATCCTGCAATTGCAGTTGCTTCTCGTGCCACGCCCCCACGTGCCCGGTCCAGTCGTCCGGCGGGCGCGGCATCACGAAACAGCATTGACTGTGCGGCACCAGGCGACGCACGTTGCGGGCCCAGTCATCGTCGCCGGTGCTGACGAAGCTGACGATGCGGCGAGCCGAGGCGAACAGGTCGCTGATCATCGGCGAGACATGCGTCGGCCCGCCCGCGGCGTGCAGTCGCGTGAACTCCAGCATCTCGATGTCCATCGCCTGCACGTGACTGAAAAGATCAGCCGCCAGATGCGCCCGGCTCCACGGCGCCACCACCACCACCGGCTTCCGCATGGCCCGCAACAGCGGCAGAATCAACGCAAAATCCCCCAGGGCCGCCTGGTGGAAGATCACGTTGGTTTCCGGCTCGTTGCGGGCGATCATGGCAGACCATGTTACCCGGCGCTAATGCAAGGGCGAAACAACCGTGAATCAATTTGGACGGGATGACAGGATTTACAGGATCGACAGGATTTGAATTTGAACCGCAGAGACGCGGAGGACACAGAGGAAGGCAGAAAAACTAACCGCAGATTACGCAGATTGCGCAGATTTTTTTGATTCTTAATCTGCGTCATCTGCGAAATCTGTGGTTTCTGTTTTTCCTGCCTTTCTTCTCTGTTTTTTCCTTCCTCTGCGTCCTCCGCGTCTCTGCGGTTCAAATTGTTTCCTGTCCTGATCCTGTCCAACACGAAGATCAGGAAATCGCCGCCTGGCGCAGCATGTGGTCGGCCAACACCAACGCCAGCATCGCTTCGCCCATGGGGACGAAACGCGGCAGCAGGCAGGGATCGTGGCGGCCTTTGGTGGTGATGGTCGTCGATTCGCCGGCGGTGGTCACCGTCGGTTGCGGCTGGCTGAGGGAGCTGGTGGGTTTGATGGCGCAGCGCAGGACGATGGGCATGCCGGAACTCATGCCGCCGAGCATGCCGCCATGGCGGTTGGTGGCGGTGGTGATGGACGGAGGCCCGCCCGCTGAAACGTGCTCGCCACGGGTGAAGATGTCGTTGTTCTGGGTGCCGCGGAGGGTGGCGCAGGCGAAGCCGACGCCGTATTCGACGCCCATCACGGCGGGCAGGCTGAATAACGCTTTGCCCAGGTCGGCTTTGAGTTTGTCGAACACCGGCTCGCCCCAGCCGGCGGGCACGTTGACGGCCACCAGTTCCGCGATGCCGCCGATGGAATCCTGCTGCTTGCGCACCTGCTCGATGAGATCGATCATCGCTTGCGCCTTGCGGGGGTCGGGGCAGCGGACGATGTTGGACTCGACGTGTTCGAGCGTGACTTTTTCCGGCGAAGGCACATCAGCAATCACGTCGCCGATCTGTTTGACGTAGCCGAGGATTTGGATGTTGTGGCGCAGGCGGAGCAGCTTTTTGGCGACGGCGCCGGCCGCGACGCGGACAGCGGTTTCACGAGCGGAGGATCGCCCGCCGCCACGGTAGTCACGGAAACCGTATTTGGCGTCGAAGGTGTAATCCGCATGGCCGGGGCGGTATTTGTCTTTGATGTCGGAGTAATCGCGCGAGCGCTGATCCTGGTTGCGAACGAGGATGGCGATGGGTGTGCCGGTGGTTTTGCCTTCGAAGACGCCGGAGAGGATTTCGGGGGCATCATCCTCTTTGCGTTGGGTGGTGACGGACGATTGTCCGGGCCGGCGTCGTTGCAGGTCGGGCGTCAGGTCATCGACCGATAGCGCCATGCCGGGTGGGCAGCCGTCGACGATGGCGACGTAGCCCGGGCCGTGGCTTTCGCCGGCGGTGGTGACACGGAACAGTTGGCCGAAGGTGTTGCCGGGCATGGGGGCAGGGAGTAGGCAGTAGGGGTTAGGGAGTAGGGTTGTGGTCGTCTGTTGAAGATGATAACCGGATCGTGGGGAGTCAGTTGGGTTCGGGTGGATAGCGCGAAGGGTCCCAGCGAAAATCGATGTCGGGGTCTTTGTGGAAGGTCTTGGCGGCCAGACGGATGCAGTCGTAGCACACGGCCGCCTTGTCGCGCTGCCAGTGCTTGCGGCCGGCGGGGCGATGCTGGAGGCAGAGCGTGCAGTCGAAATCCTGCGCAGCGGGGGCAGTCTGGTCGAGCGCCTGCCTCAGACAATCCAGGCACAGCACCGAGCCGCGATGACCCTCGATCATCGGACGCACCTGGTCCCAGTCGGTGGCGCAGAAGTCGCAACTGATGACGATGCCTTCGGGTTCCTGGCGTTGCATGGGGGGATTGTAGGCGAGGCACGCTTCACTGAAGTGGAGCAGCCTGGGGCGCTTCCGGGGGTGATTCCGGGGGCGGGGGTCAACGCTCGATCAGGATCAGGTTGACGGGCATGATGAGTTTGCCCTTGTCGCCGAGCGCGTCGATCTGTTCGCCGCTGGCTTTCCATTGATAGAGACTGCGCAGGATGGGGGCGTCGATGCTGTCCGTGCCGGAGCTTTGGGTCAGTTTGGCGTCGATGACCTTGCCGCTGCGGTCGAAGGTGATATCCGCTTTGGGATTGTCGGCCACCGCAGCGAAGCGGACCGCGGGGCTGAAATAGGGGCGGGCGGGTTTGACCGTGATGCCCTTGCCCACCAGCACGGAACCGCTGGCCAGGGGATGCACATCCACCTCTTCGGTGCGCAGCACGGGATCAGACTGGGCCTCATCGCGCGGTACGGAGGTGGGCGTGGCGTCCTCGGCTGCGGACTGAGCGGAAGCGGTGGCGCTGGAGTCGCCTTCGCCGGGCGCGTTCTGCAGGTCGGGATGACCCGGTCGCGTGGGCAGCTCAGCCAGTGGGCCGGGATTGGGTTGCGGCGCGACGACGGGCGCATCGGCCAGGCTGCCGCCGCTTTCCGCTTCGGACACCGCCTGCTCCTGGTTCGTGGCCATTTGTGGGGGCGCGGGGTTCAACTCCAGGGGCGCCCCCGGAATGGGTTCCGCGACATTTTGCAGCGCGGGTTGCTCGGTGATGCTGGGCGGGGCGACCAGTTTCTGAAAATCCTCGTGACTGATCCAGGCCACGGTCACCCGCTGCGGGGCGTCCGGCCTGCCCACCGCCAGTTCGCGCGGCTGCGGCTCAACCGGCGCTTCAAAGCGGCGGACATATACGTTGTTGTCCTCGTGCCAGCGCTCCTCGATCGCGTTGTCTGCATCGGTGACGAAGATCAGATAGAACGGCAGCTCAACCTGCGCAGCCAGGCGTGCGTTGTGCCCGGCGCTGCGATAGCGCTGCCCCGGCGCCAACGGCTCGACACGCGCCGCGTCGATCAGCAGCGTGTCATCCGCATCGAGCTGATCGTCGGCCGAGTAATAGACGCGGTCGCGCCAAAGCAAGTCCCCGGTGAACTGCCCGCCGCGGTTGACCACGTCGAAGCTGACGTCGTTGTCAGCATCCAGCAGCAGCACGTTGTCGGGCACCACCACGTTCTCGATGCGCAGGTCGGGCGGCGCGGTGAGGCTGCGCGTGCGGTTGAGCCAGACCCACGCCGGTGAAGCCGCGGTCAGGTGAACGATCACCGCCAGCATCAGCCCGAGGATCAGCGGCAGCGGGTTGTCACGTCGGTCCGTCATGGTGATTGGGGCTCGGCCATCTGGATCAAGGTGGGCGCGCGTGTGCTTTCCAAACCCGCGGCATTCACGGCCGCGACTTCGTAGAGCCGGTGCGACCCTGTCGGGGGATGGTCGAAATATTGCGTCCCGGCCGCGGCGCCCACGTATTGCCCGTCGCGGTAGACGCGGTAGGCGACGACCCAACTGCCGACATCCGCGTCCGTGGCCGGCAACCAGCTCAGGCGCACTGTCGCAGGATCATCGGGGAGCGTTGCGACGGTGACCGTGTTCGGCGACGAGGGCGGGGTGGTGTCGGCCGCCGCGGGATCAGCGAGCATCAATTGTTCGATCTCAGTTGAGAGCAGATCGGCGTCGCGGGCCTTGACGATGTAGCCCTGGTTGAGGTCGCGCTGCGCGGTCCAGGTGTCGGCGCCGTCGGGCGCCACGTCGATGTCACCGTCCAGGTGCTCGATGAAGTCCGGGCCCGGGCCGCGCACGGCATACAGCGTGGCGCATTGATCGTTGCAGTGGCGGTTCCAGTTCTCCTTGCCCTCGAACCACAGCTCATACGCGCGGCGAAGAATGTGCTCCTGCGGCAGGTTCCGCGTTCCCTCACCGGCCCAGACCGATTTGAAAGCGGGATCGAACGCGCCCTCATCACCCACCGTCCAGCCCGAAGAAATCAACGGAACTTCACTGGGCCAGAGGTCGAGGATTTCACGGATCGCGGCATATGGTTCCTTGAGGTCGTGTTTCCAGTTGAAGCGATCGCGGGTGGGGGCTTCGGGCGTGTCATGACTGAACTCACCACCCATCGAGACGTAGCGGATGACTTTTTTGCTCACCAGATCGACGCCGGTGTCCGGGCTGAACTGGTCAGGCTCGCTGGCCAGCAGGTCGGCGATGTTGCGCGTGAAGCCCACGGTCAGCAGCACGACGCTGTGATCGGGCTGGGCACTTAGGATTTCACGGTAAAGCGCCACGGCCGAAGGAGCGTCATCTTCACCAGCCAGGTCATGCGGAAACTCGGCGGCGATGGTGGCTGTGTAGCGATCGCTGCCTCGAAAGAACTGCTCGGGGCTGTATTTCATGTCACCGATGGGGATGGCGCGGCGGTGATAGAAGTGATTAAAGGCGCTGGTGGCCGGTGCGATCTGCGGGCCGGTGGCGCTGGTCATCACCGCCAGCAGCTCCACCTCGCCGCGGTCAGCCAGGATGTGCAGCATGGCCAGCGCCCCGGCGTCATCGCAATCGCTCTGGAAGTCCGTGTCATAGATCAGCCGCACCGGCTGGGCGGACAGCGGGCCCACGGTGAGTTGGCACACAAGAGCCGTCAGCAGAAGTTGTAATGCACGACGTGTCATGGTGAGTTCTCCGTGTTGTTGGGCTCCGCCTTCCGCCCTCCGCCTTCCGCCTTCATTCCTTCCGGGGGCGGCCCGATGAAAGCCAGATCGTCCAGGCCGGCCTGTCTGGCCAGCTCGATCAGTTGCAGCAGCAGGGGGCCGCGATCGATGGAGCTGGTGGATTCGATGCCGACGTAGAGGCGGGGCGGTTTTTCCTGGCCGGCCAGTTCTTCCAGGCGAGCGCGCAGGGCGTCTGGCTCGATGGGCTGCTGGTTGAGGAAATAGCGGCCGTCGCGGTCGATGGTGACCGCCTGCAGCGGTTCTCCGGCGGCCGGCTCACCCGAACCGATGCCGATCAACTCCACTGGCAGCAGGTTGGCGCGGACCATGACCACCAGGCTGAAGATGAAGAAGGTCAGCAGCAGGAAAACCACGTCAATCAGGGGCGTCAGTTCGAGGCGCACCTCGTCGTCATGGCGGCGGGTCAGTCGCATCAGATTATTTTACGTTGCAGGCAGGGGCTTGACGAAACGTTTACGGTGGGAATACTGATAGGGTCCCATCGTACCGGATTGCCGTGATCACCTTGAACTTCACATGCTCCAGTAAAGGAGACGCGCCATGTCGGATGAAAACATGACCCCGCCCCCCGCTCCGGAAAGCAGCCCGGCCGGTGACGTGCCCAAGGATGCACGCACCATGGCCATGCTCTGCCACCTCCTGGCGATCTTCACCGGGTTCCTCGGCCCGCTGATCATCTGGCTGATCAAGAAGGATGAGATGCCGTTCGTGAACGATCAGGGCAAAGAGGCGCTGAACTTCCAGATCACGATGTTCCTGGCGTACATCGTCTCCTGGCTGTCGATCTTTGTGTTCATCGGGTGCGTCCTGTTCCCCGCGGTGGTCATCCTCAACCTGGTGTTCTGCATCATCGCCACCATGAAGGCCAACGAGGGCGTCGCCTATCGCTACCCGTTCGCCCTGCGCCTGGTCAAGTAATCGGATCGCGACAACGTTGATGAATCACCCGGCCAGCGACTTCCACGCCGCGGCGATCTGGGCATCGGTCGCTTCGTCGGTCACCGTCACCTTGCCCAACTCCCGCGGCAGCACCAGGCGAATGCGTCCACCAGCCACCTTCTTGTCCATGCGCATCAACTCGATCAGCGCCGCCGCTTCGTGCAGTCTTCCGGGGGTGGCAGCGGTGGGCAGGCCGATGCGATCCAGCAGCGCGATCAATCGTTCGAGCACTTCACCGGGACATTGACCCGCATCCACCGCCAGGCGCGTGGCAGCCACCATGCCCAGCGACACCGCTTCGCCGTGGTGATACGCGCCGCTGGCTTCATCCTCATCGCCGCTGCTTAGGTGACTGGTGGCCGCTTCGATGGCGTGGGCGAACGTGTGCCCGAAGTTCAGATGGGCCCGCTCGCCGGCTTCCTTCTCGTCGGCCATCACCACCTTGGCCTTGATCTGCACGTTCCAGTGAACCAGCTCGACCAGGGCTTTGGCGTCCAGGGCCAGCACGTTGTCGAGGTGTTTTTCCAGCCACTCAAACTTCCGGGGGGAGCGGATGACGCCGTGCTTGACGCACTCAGCCAGGCCGCAACGCAGCTCGCGCCCCGGAAGGCTTTTCAATGTATCCGTGTCGCACAGAACCAGTCGCGGCTGATGGAACGCGCCGATCAGGTTCTTGCCCTGCGGCACGTTGACGCCGACCTTGCCGCCGACCGAGGCATCGACCATGGCCAGCAACGTGGTGGGGCACTGCACGAACGGCACGCCGCGCAGGTACGTGGCCGCCACGAAGCCCGCCACGTCGCCCACCACGCCGCCGCCCAGGGCAATCACCGGGCTTTTACGCTCCAGCCGATCCAGCAGCAGGTGATCGTAGAGCGTGCGCACGGTGTCGAGCGATTTGTGGCGCTCCGTGCTGGTCATGGTGGTGCAGGTGACGGCATAACCGGCTTCCTTGAGGCTGAGGCGAGCGGTTTTGCCGTAGGTGTCGGTGAGCGTTTCATCGACGATGATCGCCGCCCGCTGATGCGCAGCGACGGCACGCAGCCGCTCACCGAGCCAGCTTAAACTTCCGGGGGTGATCTCGATGACGTAACGATGTTGCGGCAGAATCAGATCGACGGTGGCCATGAGGCAACAGGATAGCGATCCGCAGCCGATCTGGCACAATGGGGTGATGTCTGATGAGCGATGGTTGTTGCTGCCCGGCATGGGCGCTGATGCGCGGATGTATGACGCGCTGGTGGCGCAGCTTGATTGGCCGGTGATGTGCGTGAACTGGTCGGCGTGGTCCGGTGAACGCACGATCTTGCAGGTGGCCCGGCGGATCATGGCTGAACAGGGCGTGACGGAAAACGACGTGCTGGTGGGCTCTTCGCTGGGGGGCATGATCGCGCTGGAAATCGCACAGCAGGTTCGGCCGCGGGCGGTGGTGTTGCTGGGAAGTGCGCTGAAGGCGAACGAGGTATCGCTGGTGTTGCGGGTGCTGGCGCGATTTTCCAGCATGGTTCCGTGGGGACTGGCGAGGAATATCGCAGCCGGGGGCGACGCCTTGCTGCTGAGGATGTTTCACGATGCTGATCCACGATTCATCCGGGTCATGAGCGCGTACCTGCCGCACTGGCCGGGGTATCAGGGCAAGGATCAGTTGATCGTGCGCTTTCACGGCCGGCGCGATCGCTTGATCAAATGTCCAAAGTGTGATTGCCATGTGTTCGAAGATGCCGGCCACATGCTGGCGATGAGCCATCCCGCACCGATCGCCATAGCGTTGAAGCGCCTGCGCGATCAGTTGTCGGCATCATCGCGCTGATGCCGGTTGTCCATCTCCGCCAGCGCATCAGCGGGGTCGGCGGGCAGGTGTTCGCTCTCCTGCAACAGTTCGGCCGTCTCCTGTGAGGATCGGCCCGACGTTCGAGTTCGCACCGCACCGTGGCGGGCTTTACCGCGAAAATAGCTCCACAGGAACAACAGCAGCGTCAGGATTGCCAACGTGATGAAGATGCCGTTGCGCGGCGCGGCTGCAGGATTGTCGATCGCTGCTATCTTCGGCTGATGGGCTATGAACAGCAGGTAATTGGTCGCTTGGCCGTGCTGATCGGTGTCGGACCAGATTTTGTAAAAACGGGCGGCCACACGCACGGATTGGCTGCGGGCGTTGATGCTCCAGCGGTTCTGTGGGTCGGCCAGCAGGACCACGACCGCTTCGTCCTGCCCCGGCGCCTTGAGGGCAAGCTCGGTGACCGCATCGCCCCAGTCGCCGCGCTGGGTCAGTTCCAGGCGACGGGTGCGCAGCAGCACGCCTTCGATCAGGAACAGCTTGCCGCGCTCGGTGGCTGGTTGCTGGTAGATGGTTTTGTAATCAGGCACGACCGCGCCGACCTCGTCGTCCGCAGGCCAGGTCAGCGCGTTTTCCAGCAGCGGGTACAACGCAGGCTCATCGACGTAGCCGCGATCGACCGCGTCATCCAACTGCGCCCGCTGGGCGTCGCTCAGCGGCGGCACGGCTCCCGGAAGCAGCAGTAGGATCAACGCGGCAGCGATCGTCATACGGCCATTTTACGGCGGCCCTGCTATCATGGCCCGTTTCCCAGAGGATTCGCGCATGACCGCTATCCAGCAGGCCCCTGACACCGTCTTTGCCGACCTTCCGCCCAACGTGCGCGGACAGGTGGTGCCCATCGTCGATTTCGGCTCGCAGTACGTGCAACTGATCGCCCGCCGCGTGCGCGAAGCGGGGGTGTATTCGCTGCTGGTCGGGCCCAATGTGAGTGCTGAACAACTCAAAGCCCTCGAGCCGCGCGGCATCATCCTCTCGGGCGGTCCCAGCAGCGTCTATGAAAAAGATGCGCCCACGCTCGCCCCGGGCCTGCTCGATGCACTTCCGGGGGTGCCCGTGCTGGGCATCTGTTACGGCATGCAGGTGGGCTGCCAGTTGCTCGGCGCCCAAGTGAAAAACGCCGCCGCCCGCGAGTATGGCCGCACGACATTGCACGTTCTCGACGCAGGAGAATTGCTTCCGGGGGTGCCCGATCACACCACGGTGTGGATGAGTCACGGCGACCAGGTGCAGCAGTTGCCTGGCGATTTCGTGCCGCTGGCCGCCACACCCACCTGTCCCGTTGCCGCCGTCAAGCACAAGACCCGGCCGTTCTACGGCGTGCAGTTCCATCCCGAAGTCACGCACACCCCGCACGGCCAGGACATTCTCACCAACTTCCTGTTCCGCATCTGCCAGTGCGACGGCTCGTGGCGCATGACCAACTTCCTGGAAAGCGAAGCGGCCCGCGTCGCCAACCTGGTCGGCGACGATCACGTGCTGCTGGGCCTCTCCGGCGGCGTCGATTCCTCCGTGGTCGCTGCCCTGCTGCACAAGGCCATCGGCAAACAACTGACCTGCGTCTTCGTGGACAACGGCCTGCTGCGCAAGAACGAACGCACGCTCGTCGAACAGGTCTTCCGCGGCCACTTCGACATCGACCTGCGCGTGGTCGATGCCTCAGCCGAGTTTCTGGCAGACCTTGCAGGCATCACCGAACCCCAGGAAAAACGCACCCGCATCGGCCACCGCTTCATCGAAGTCTTCAAGCAGGCAGCAGAAGAAATCAAATTCGAAATTCGAAATTCGAAATTCGAAATTAAATACCTCGCCCAGGGCACGCTCTACCCCGACGTCATCGAGTCCGGCCACGGCTACAGCGGCGCGGCGGCCAACATCAAACTCCACCACAACGTCGGCGGCCTGCCCGCGGAACTGGGCTTCAAACTCATCGAACCCCTGCGCAATCTCTTCAAGGATGAGGTCCGCAAGCTCGGCGAAGTGCTCGGTCTGCCCGAACAATTGATCTGGCGCCACCCCTTCCCCGGCCCCGGCCTGGCCGTGCGCGTGCTGGGCGAAGTGACGCGCGAGCAACTCGACCTGCTGCGCGAATGCGATGAAATCCTGCTGGAGGAGATCGTCAGTGCCAACCTCTATCGCAAGACCGCCCAGGTTTTCGCGGTGCTGCTGCCGGTCAAAGCGGTGGGCGTGATGGGCGACGGCCGGACGCACGAGCAGGTGGTCGCCATCCGGGCGGTGGAAACGCAGGACTTCATGACCGCCGACTGGGCCCGCATTCCCTACGATGTGCTGGCTGTCATCAGCAACCGCATCATCAACGAAGTCCGCGGCGTCAACCGCGTGGTGTACGACATCTCAAGCAAGCCGCCGGCGACAATCGAGTGGGAGTAGCGTGCGTTTGGACTGGTCGCTTAAGCGACCAGTCGGTATTACTGTGCGCGCCACGTCGCCCGGCAGCCGGTGGCTTCGGTCACGGTGACCCGTTCCAGGTGCACGCGCTGCGGCAGATGTCCAGCTACCGCCAGGGCGATCTGTTCAGCCACGCGCTCGGCGCTGGGGTTGATTGAGCCGGCAAAGGGCGGCACGTCGTTGAGGTGCTGGTCGTGCCACGGCTCGATGGCGTCGTCCAGCAGTTTTTCCAGGCGGTGAAAGTCCATCACGCAGGACATGGCGTCTAGTTTCTCGGCCGCGACGACGGCGGTGACCCGCCAGTGGTGGGCGTGCACCGGCTCCAGCGAGCCGTCGGGCAGTTGCAGGGCGTGGCTGGCGTGGAAAATGCGTTCGACTTCGATTTCAAACATGGGGCAGACTCGCCTAAACTTGCAGACTGATGAACGCAGAAGCACACGAACCGATCATGGGCATTGACCTGGGCACGACCAACTCCCTAGTGGCTGTGGCCGACGAAACCGGGCCGCGCATCCTGGAGGGGCCGGGTGGACGACGCATTCTACCGAGCGTGGTGCGTCTGCGCGACGGGGCGCCCGAAGCCATCGGCGACGAAGCCCGCCGCCATGCCGTGGAGCATCCCCAGCGCACGGTCTTCAGCATCAAGCGGCTGATGGGCAAAGGTCTGGCCGACGCGGCCGGTGTGTTGGACTATCTGCCCTACGAGGTGGTCGAAGGCGAGCATGAAACCGCCCGCGTGAAGGTGGACGATCAGGTGTTCAGCCCGCCGCAGATCAGCGCTATGATCCTGCGCGAGCTCAAGAGCTGGGCGGAAGCAGCCCTGGGCCGTGAGCTGCGCAAGGCGGTGGTGACCGTGCCGGCCTACTTCGACGACGCCCAGCGCCAGGCCACGCGCGATGCCGGGCGACTGGCGGGCCTGGACGTGGTGCGGATCGTCAATGAACCGACGGCGGCGGCGCTGGCGTATGGGATCGGGTTCAGGGATCAGGGATCAGGGATCGTAAGGAAGAACAAAGATGGTTCGCTTGTGCTGCACGCCAAGATTAAGCCGGAAGTGTGTGTCGGCGAGCCATCCGCCATCCGCCATCCGCCATCCGCCATCGCTCAGACCATCGCCGTCTATGACCTCGGCGGCGGCACGTTCGATATTTCCATCCTTCGTTTGCAGCACACCGACAGCGGCGCGGTGGACCAGGTGTTATCGACGGCCGGCGACACGCACCTGGGCGGCGATGATGTCGATCGCATGATCGTGGAGCTGATGCAGGCGGAGATTCGCGCCAAGTTCGGGGCGCACATCGATTTCCCCCCCGGCACGCGACAGGCGTTTCGCAACTTCGCCGAGGCCACCAAGATTCGCTTGTCACAACAGGAACAGGCGACAGTCGAGATTGACCTTGGCGAAGGGCGCGTGTATCAGCGGACGATCACGCGAGTTGAGTTGGAAAAGATGATCCAGCCGTGGATCGAGCGCTCGTTGGAGTGCTGCCGGCGGGCGCTGCGTGCAGCCAAACTTTCACCGGGCGACATCGAACGGGTGGTCATGGTGGGCGGCTCGACCCGCATCCCGGCGGTGAATCGCGCCGTGGGTGAGCTGTTCGAGACCGAACCCTACACTGCCCTGAATCCCGACGAAGTGGTGGCGCTGGGCGCTGCGGTGCAGGGTGCGATCCTGGCCGGCGTGCACCGCGATCGGCTGCTGCTGGATGTGATCCCGCTGTCGCTGGGCATCGAGACGATGGGCGGCGCGGTGGCCAAGCTGATCACCGCCAACTCGACGATTCCCGCCCGCGCCACGGAGATGTTCTCGACTTATACCGAGGGCCAGACCAACGTGAAGATTCACGTGTTGCAGGGCGAGCGCGAGTTGGTCAAGGATTGCCGCACGCTGGGGCAGTTCGAGCTGCGCAACATTCCGCCGATGCCGGCGGGCCTGCCCAAAATCGAGGTGACGTTCCTGGTTGACGCCAACGGCATCCTCAACGTGCGGGCGGTCGAACAGCGCAGCGGCCGACGCGCTTCGATCCAGGTGATTCCTTCGCATGGCCTGAGCCGGGATGAAGTCGATCGTCTGGAGCGCGAGTCGTTCGAGCATGCCCGCGAAGACATGACCGCCCATCGCCTGATCGACCTGCGGCTGAATGCACAACTGGACATCCGCAACATTCGCAAGCAACTCGATCGCGTGGGCAGTGATCTACCCCCGGAATACGTCAAGCAAATCGAAGATCACATCGCCGCGGTGCGGGGCTTCATCGATGCGGAGAACCCCGACGCCGACGCCTTCGGGGCAGCGATGACGAAGATGGATCACGCCACGATCAGGCTGGCCGAGGCGGCGATCACGCGGACGCTGAGAGAAGAAGGGAACTAAACGCAGAGACGCAGAGGACTCGGAGGAAGGCATGATAAAAGAAGGAAACCAGGAAGGCAGGAATAAAAAAACAATTCACACATCTTATTCATGGTTTCCTGGGTTCCTGGTTTCCTTCTTCAATGAGTTGTCTTGTCTTCCTCGGTGTCCTCTGCGCCTCTGCGGTTCAATTTATGCTCGAACGTATTGAACACGACAATGGCGTGGTCACGTATCAGTCGCCGCTGCTGCGGCAACGCGGGGTGCGGCATGCGTTTTCCACGCGCATCGGGGGGATCAGCAAGGGGAATTACGCTTCACTGAACCTCGGGTCGCTGGGCAAGGGGGCGGGCGATGCCAATGCGCTGATCAGTGAGAACTTTCGTCGCCTGCGGGCGGCGGTGGGATTGCAGCGGTACATGCGCTACGAATTGAAGCAGGTGCACGGATGTGGTGTGTGGACGGGTCTGCCGCCCAAGCCGCCGCGGCCGTGCGATGTGCGGCAGGCCGATGCGATGGTGACCGATCTGCCGCAGCGGATGTTGACGATCCGCACGGCCGACTGTGTGGCGCTATTGTTGCATGACGGCCAACAGATCGCGGCGGCCCATGCCGGTTGGCGCGGGGTGGCGGCGGGCGTGGTGGGCGCGGTGCTGGCGACGATGGACGTCTCGCGGGTGGTGGCAGCGGTCGGGCCGGCCATCGGGGTGGAGCATTTCGAGGTGGGCGAGGAAGTGGCGGAGGCATTTGTGAGCGCGCGGTTAGATGCGGCGGTACGGCAGGACTCCCCACGTCCCCATATTGATCTTCCGGGGGCGGTGGCGATGCAGTTGCAGCGGGCGGGCGTGACGCCGGACCGCATCGACGGCTGCGATCGCTGCACGTACCGCGATGAGGCGGAGTTTTTCAGCTACCGGCGGGACGTGACCCATCGCGGGCAGACCACCGGGCACATGGCGGCGGTGATCGCACTCGACGCGGCGGACGCGACACATTAACCTGATCGCGTGACGCCCATCACGCTGACGCAACTGACCAAACGCTACGGCCGCACCACGGCCGTCGAGACATTGGATCTGCACATCGAAGCCGGCGAGCTTTTTTTCCTGCTGGGGCCCAGCGGTTGCGGCAAGACCACCATCCTGCGCATGATCGCCGGTTTCATCGAGCCGACCGGCGGCACGGTGCGCTTCGGCGATGATGATGTGACTCACATGCCCGCCAACAAGCGGCAGACGGCGATGGTGTTTCAAAGTTACGCGCTCTGGCCGCACATGACGGTGGCCCAGAACGTGGCCTTCGGGCTGGACGTGCGCAAGGTCCCCCCGGAAGATAAAAATCGCCGTGTGAATGAGGCGCTGACGACCGTGCAGATGACCGCTTACGCTCAACGCAAGATCAACGAGTTGTCGGGCGGTCAGCAGCAGCGGGTGGCGTTGGCGCGGGCACTGGTGATCGAGCCGCGGGTGCTGCTGCTGGATGAGCCGCTGTCGAATCTGGATGCGAAATTGCGCCTGGAGATGCGACAGCAGATTCGCGATCTGTGCAAGCGTACGAAGATCACGGCCGTGTACGTCACGCATGATCAGAAGGAAGCGCTGTCGATGGCGGATCGCATGGCGGTGCTGCGCGACGGCAGGCTGGAGCAGATCGGTCCGCCGGCGGCCCTGTACACCCGGCCGCACAATCGCTTCGTGGCGGACTTCCTCGGTGAGACCAATTTCCTTTCGGGGGTGATCCGCGGGCGCGAGGGCGAGGCCGTGGTGCTGGAGACCGCGGCCGGCCTGCTGCGCTCGACCTGCTTCCCGCAGGATCTGCCGGCCACGGGCAACGTCACCTGCTCGCTGCGCCCCGAAGCGATACGGCTGCATGAGGCCAACGGCTCGCCCAATCACTTCCAGGCCACGCCCGCCCGCACCATCTACCTGGGTGAAATGGCCCAGCACCACCTGCGTCTGGAAGGCGACCTGCTGGTGAAGGCCTTTGAGTTGAATCCCAAGCCCGGGAAAGCGAACGCGGCCGTGGCCTGCCGTATTGATCCCCGCGACGTGGTGATCCTGATGGACTGAAACTCGAAGTCCGACGGCCGCAACAGCGGCATGGCCGCTAAACTCGAAACTCGAAATAAATCCCAAACTCGAAGCCAGCCGCTTGGGATTTGAGGTTTATTTCGAGTTTAGCGGCTGTTGCCGCTGTTGAAGCCGTCGGATTTCGAGTTTCGAGTTTGACACATCGAGTTTGACACAAGCTGGCCCCCACCGTTCAAAGCGGATAAAACATACGGGTTATGCCCAGCATCGACGGCCAGCTTGAATCCCCGGTTCGGCCGCAGACCGCCCCCGCCCGCACGCTGCCCTGGCTGCTTCATCGCCTGTGGGCCCGGACCGATCCGGCCACCCGCGTCATGCGGCACTGCGACGCCCTCGGTTACACCACGCCTCATCACCTGTTTCCCACCCACAGCGGCGACTACTGGCTCTGCAGCGTGACCGGCCAGTTCCAGCGCGATCGCTTCCCCGACGCCCCGGCTGACCACTACGACGCCCAGTGGCAGACCAAGATGCAGTTTCAGCGCGACATCGACGCTGACGTGGCGCGGTGGAAGCGGCGAATGCTGCGCTACGAGCCTTACCGCAAGACCGGCCGGTTGCTAGAGGTCGCCTCCGGCCAGGGCCGGCTGCTGCGGGCCGCGGTCGAACTGGGCTGGGATGCGATCGGCAACGACATCTCGCCCATGGTCGCCGACCAGGCCCAGAAACTCTCAGGCGCCCCGTTCCTGGTCGGACCCATCGAGAAGGTCGAGCTGGAGGCTGACTCGTTCGACGTGATCATCCTCAACAACGTCTTCGAGCACCTGGAAAGTCCCTCGACCGTGCTGCGACAACTGACCGCGGCCCTGCGCCGGGGCGGCGTGATGTATCTGCAAACGCTCTCAGCACAGAGCCTGAGCATGTGGACGCAAGGTCGCGACTGGTACTACTTCGATCCCGGGCATCTCTATGTGCCCAGCCACGTCTCCATGACACACTACTTCCGCCGGGCCCATCTGCGGGTGATCGACTTCTCCACGCACGGCTATCGCTCGGGCTCGACGAGCAAGTTCGCCCGCCGCTCTCTGCTGCGCCGCCGCTGCGACCAGGTCCTGGGCCACTTCGCCTCCTTCACGCACACCGGCACGCGCGTGCAATATCTGATCCGCAAGTGATTATTTGAACCGCAGAGGCGTAGAGGACGCTGAGAAAGGCATGATAAAAGAAGGAAACCAGGAAGGCAGGAATATAAAACATTCGCACCATCTTATTCCTGGGTTCCTGGGTTCCTTCTTGAATGAGTTGTCTTGTCTTCCTCTGTGTCCTCTGCGCCTCTGCGGTTCATATCAAATCCTGTTCCAATCGAATCACAGAAACCGCTGAATCACAAAGCAGTACGGCCCAGGCAGAGGATGCACTGAGCCGTACGCGATCAGGGGCTGGTAGGTTTCGTGTCACAGTCGCTGTATTCAGCGAGCCAGCACCATCAGGTCCTGCGCCTTGTCGGCCGAGGGTCGCGGCACGCTGGGGATCATCGGGCGCGGCGAATCGCTCTGGTGGCGGCGCTCCATGTAGTCGGGCTTGAAGAGGATGAAGCTGGGCTTGATCTGGTCAGCCGACTTCGTGCAGGTCGCATCCGCGCGGCGGATGACCCGCGTGGGCAGTGCGTGGCGGGCGGCGTAAAGGCGCTGGGCCCGCAGGAACGAGTGGTTCTGATCCATGCGGCCCGGACGCTTGTCCAGATAGTGAGCGTCGGGGTCGATCAGCACGACCATGTGGTTCTGCACCAGTTCCACGACATCGTCGCGGTCGCCGAGGCCGGTGGCCTCCTGGCGCGGGCCGTGCAGTTGGGCGATGCCGTCGTGATACTCACCCACGCCGCCGGGGGCCTGGTAGATCTGGCGGCCGTCGTTGAAGAGGATGCGTCCGTCGGCCCGGACCTGGCCGGCCGTGACCAGCGCGAACGCCACGCCAAACAGGAACAAACTTCGGTACAACATGATGCGTCTCCCTGAATCGGTACAACAGAACCGAACACCTGATGGCGGGCGAAGCTCGACGGAGGGGCGCCCTCCCAAGGCCCGTCCGTCGGTCACTCCGCCGCGCCGCCATTGAAGTGGCAACGGTCATGCCAGAATCCGGGACGTGGCGCAACCTTGTGTCAGACAATGATTTACCCTGTCCCGCTCACGGGGTGGGTTCATCCGGGATGTGGCGTTGAGGCAACATGCGCTGTGGCAAATTACCCACGCGGCAGAATGAGCAGCGTCGCTTCAGCCCTCACAGAATGGCGGTTGGGCGGGGTCGGCCACGGCAGTAAAAGACTCGATGGCTGATGCGCAGCGCCCGGACAATTCCACGAACACGCCCTGCACCTGCGGGTTGCCTTCCGCCACGTCGAAGGGCGCGGGCATGTTGCTGGTCATGTGTTTGAGCACGCGATCGGCGCGGCGGCCGAGCACACCGTCGATCGGGCCGCACATGCCGAGGTCGCTGACGTACGCCGTGCCCCCGCCCCCGGAATTGTCCCATCCCGCCTCGGGTGAGGGGATGCCGGGCGGCAGCAGGCGAGCGTCGCGGGTGGAGATGTGCGTGTGCGTGCCGAAGACCACGGCAGCGCGGCCGTTGAGGTGCCAGCCCAGTGCGACCTTTTCGCTGGTCGCTTCGGCGTGTACTTCCACGATGACAGCCGCATCGCGCGGCGCGGTGCTGAGCATGGCGTCGGCGGCGGCGAACGGATCGTTGGCCGGCATCGACATCATCAACCGGCCCAGCACGGTGAAGACGTACAACGACGCCAAGCCTTCTTTTTGAATCACCATGCTCGTGCGCCCCAGAGCCTGCGCCGAGAGATTGCAGGGGCGGATCAAATTGTCAACCTGCTGAAGCGTGGGGATGATCTGGTTCTTCTTGTAACAGTGATCGCCCAGGGTCATGGCGTCGATGCCGGCGGCCAGCAGTTTCTTGTAGAGATTGGGCGTCAGCCCCGTGCCCTGGTGGGCGTTCTCGGCATTGGCGATAACCAGGTCCGCCCGGTAGCGCTGGCGCAGGGCGGGCAGTTGCTGGGTGACCGCCAGGATGCCCGGATCGCCCACGATGTCGCCGAGGATCAGCAATCGCATGGCCACAGACTAGCGGTAAAGCCTGATCGTGGCCATTGTCTCACGGCGCCTGTGCTGGCTGTGGGTCCGAAAACATCCAGCTTTGCAGGATTTTTCGCCGGGCGCTATTTTTTTTGCCGCAGGGGGGCAATGAGGTTGGCCCGAAGTGACGACTGTCTAGAATGACAGATACGATGCTGGGCGGAGGATCCAGGGTATGTCGCCATTTCTCCAATCCGTCTGTCGCAGACGGCTGGTAGCCGTATTGATCGTGATCGGATCAACTGCGGCTGCGCAGGCGGGCACCATCCGCGCCGATGTCGATGACCAGGGCTACCTGGACCTGGGCAACGCCTACGCATCCGTAGGCCAGTTCTACGGCGAGACCGACTCCTACAGCTTCTGGGGCTCTGGTGTCCTGATCGATTCGCAGTGGGTGCTGACCGCGGGCCACGTGCTGGATGGCGCGACTTCGTTGACCTATACCATCGGCGGCCAGGACTACAACGTGGTGCAGGTTGCGGTGCATCGTCGCTGGAACGGCGATCTGTCCTTGGGCTACGACATCGGCTTGGCCCTGCTCGACAGGCCGGTCACCGATATCACGCCCGCCAAGCGCTACAAGGCCCAGCGCGAGTTGGGCGAGGTCGGCACTTACGTCGGCTACGGCAAGACCGGCACCGGGCTGACCGGATCCACCACGTTCGACGGCGAAAAACGCGCCACGCAGAACATGATCGATCACGCATTCCCCAGCGGTGGGAAAGCGGATCGCATCTACATGTCCGACTTCGATAACCCCAACAGCGCAGCCGACAGCCGCTATGGCTTCAACCCGCCGCTGGCCATGGAAGGATTGATCGCGCCCGGTGACAGCGGCGGCGGCGTGTTCATCCACCTGCGCGGCCACGACCTGCTGGCCGGCGTCAATTCCTTCGGCGCTGCCTTCGACGGCAACGTGGACTCCGACTACGGCGACGTGGAAGGTTTCATCCGCGTTTACGTCTTCAACCAATGGATCAACAACGTTATCGGCAGTGACGACCTGGACGCCCGCGACGACGTGTTCAGCCTCACCGCCGGCACGCCCAGTAGCGGCTCACCCCTGCGGGCGATCATCCCCGAGCCGGCCGGCCTGAGCCTGCTGGTGCTGGCTGGCGTGATGCTGTTGCGCCGGCGCGCAGTCGTTTAGCCGCCGCGCCCACGCGGCGCTATCCGGCACTGGATATCAAACTCGCCCGGCGCAGGTCCGGGGCCGGCAGCGTGGACTGACCCATCAGGTAGCGGTCGATGGTGTGGGCGGCCCCGCGGCCCTCCGCGATGGCCCAGACCACCAGTGATTGGCCGCGGCGGCAGTCGCCGGCCGCGAAAACGCCGTCGATGCTGGTGGCGTAGTCGCCGTACTCGGCTTTGAAATTACTGCGCGGGTCGGTCTCCAGGCCCAGTTGCGGGACCAGCGTTTCCTCCGGGCCGAGGAACCCCAGCGCCAGCGTGATCAGTTGCGCGGGCCAGGTTTTGGCCGTGCCGGGGATTTCCTCGAAGCTGGAGCGGCCGTCGGGCCCGGTCTTCCAGCGGATGTTGGCGGTCTCGACCCCGGCGACGCGGCCGTGGCCATCGTCGATAAACCGTTTGGTCACGATCGCAAACTTCCGGGGGTCTTCGCCGAAGCGGGCGGCGGACTCGGCGTGGGCGTAGTCGGTGCGATAGATGCGAGGCCAGGTGGGCCAGGGATTATCCGGCGCGCGGCCGGCGGGCGGGCGCTCGAGCAGTTCGAAGTTGACCATGCTTTTGCAGCCGTGGCGCAGCGAGGTGCCGATGCAGTCCGCTCCGGTGTCGCCGCCGCCGATGACGATCACGTCCTTGTCCTTGGCGCTGATGTAGTTGCCGTCCTCGAGGTTGGACTCGACCAGGCTTTTGGTGTTGGCGGTCAGGAAATCCATGGCAAAGTGAATACCCGCCAGTTCCCTTCCGGGCACGGGCAGATCGCGCGGCTTGGTCGCGCCGCAGGCCAGCAGCAAGGCATCATTGTCCTCCAGCAACTTCCGGGGGTCGAGATTGACGCCGACGTGGGCATTGGTGACGAATTCGATGCCGCTGTCGCGCATCAGTTGCACGCGGCGTTCGACGTACTTCTTGTCGAGCTTCATGTTGGGGATGCCGTAGATCAACAGCCCGCCGATGCGATCGGCCCGTTCATAGACGGTGACGCTGTGGCCGGCCTTGTTCAGTTGATCGGCGGCCGCCAGCCCCGCGGGCCCCGAGCCGATGACCGCGATCTTCTTGCCCGTGCGCTCGGGCGGTTGCACGGGCTTGACCCAGCCCTCGGCAAAAGCGCGGTCGATGATGGCGCACTCGATGCTCTTGATGCTCACCGGCGGCTCGATGATGCCCAGCACGCACGCCCCTTCGCAGGGCGCCGGACAGACACGGCCCGTGAACTCGGGAAAGTTGTTAGTGGCGATCAGGCGTTCGTAGGCTTCCTGCCAGCGATCGTGATAGACCAGGTCGTTGAACTCGGGGATGAGATTGTCGATCGGGCAGCCGGTGTCGGACTGACAGAACGGCACGCCGCAATCCATGCAGCGCGCGCCCTGTTCCTGCAGCGTGTGCGGATGGGCCTGGCTGTAGATCTCAAAGTAATCGCCCAGACGCACCAGCGGATCGCGCGTGGGCATCGTGCGGCGTTGGTATTCCATGAATCCGGTGGGCTTTCCCATGATGTCGCCTCGCTCCAGTCGGGTATCGGGGTTCGGGTATCGGGTATCGGGTCAAGACAAGGACTGGATCAGTTTGGTGAGCATTTGGCCGACACGTTGAGTCATTTCCCAGACGGGAATGGTTGCGTCCCGTTCGAGCAGTTTCAGTCGGACGCTCAGGGTTAATTGGGTTTCAACTTCCATCAGTGAACCACGAGCGACGGATAGGTGTCGCAGGTAATCACCGCGGTGGGATCGGCCATAACCTTCGGCGATGTTCGAGGGTATAGAAACCACTGCGCGGCGAAGCTGACTGACCAGCCCATATCGTTCGCTGTCGGGCAATTGCTCGGTCAAGGTGTAAATCATCTCAGCCATGTCCATCGATCGTTGCCAGACCTCTAACTGCCTGTAAGAATCTTCCATTGTTTAACCCCGATACCCGATACCCGATACCCGAACCCCGATACCCGACTCACCCATGATCCAACTCCGGCATTTCCTGGGCTTCGGCCTGCTGCTGGCGGACACGCAGCACGCGGCGGTAATCGATCGGCATCACTTTGACGAACTGACCGCGGAAGGTGTCCCAATCGGCCAGTATCTTGGCCGCCACCGTCGAGCCGGTCGCTTCCAGGTGCATCGCGATCAGGCGGCGGCACTCGGCTGCGTCCTGCGCTTCTTCCAGCTTCTCCAGATCGACCAGGCCCAGGTTGCAGCGGGTCAGGAAGTCCTTTTCCGGATCGAACACGTAGGCGATGCCGCCGCTCATGCCCGCGGCGAAGTTGCGCCCGGTGGGCCCGAGCACCACCACGCGCCCGCCGGTCATGTATTCGCAGCCGTGATCGCCCACGCCTTCGATCACCGCCCACGCGCCACTGTTACGCACCGCGAAGCGCTCAGCCGCCGTACCGCGGAAGAAGGCGTAGCCGCCGGTCGCGCCGTACAGCGCCACGTTGCCGATGATCACGTTCTGCTCGGGGGCGAAAGGTGAATCCAGCGGCGGGGTGACGATCAGCTTGCCGCCGGACAGTCCCTTGCCCGCGTAGTCGTTGGCATCGCCCACCAGTCGCATGGTCACGCCGCGCGTCAGCCAGGCGCCGAAGGACTGCCCGGCCGAGCCGGTCAGGTGGATGCGGATGGTGTCGTCGGGCAGGCCGCCTTCCCCGAAGCGGTTGGAGATTTCGTAGGACAGCGTCGTGCCCACCGCCCGGTCGGTGTTGTGAATGGGCGTGCGGATTTCCACCGGCTCGCGGTTCTGCAAAGACGCTGCCGCCAGTTCGATCAGCCGGCGATCGAGCACGCCGTCGATGCCGTGATCCTGAGCCCTGGTGCAGCGGACCTGCACGTTGGCGTGCGGCTTGCGGGCCGGGGCGAGGATCGGCGACAGATCGACGCCGTCGCTCTTCCAGTGGCGAATGGCGTCGGCGGTCTCCAGCAGATCGACGCGCCCGATCAGGTCGTCGATGCGGCGCACGCCCAACTGGGCCATGTAGCGCCGCGCTTCCTCAGCCACCAGGAACAGGTAGTTGATCACGTGCTCGGGCGTGCCGGTGAACTTGCGGCGAAGCTCGGGGTCCTGCGTGCAGACGCCGACGGGGCAGGTGTTCAGATGGCACTTGCGCATCATGATGCAGCCCATGGTCACCAGCGGCGCGGTGGCGTAGCCGTACTCCTCGGCGCCCAGGCAGGCCGCGATGATCAGATCGCGCCCGGTGCGCAGGCCGCCGTCGGTTTCCAGTCGCACGCGGCTGCGCAGGTCATTGAGCACCAGCGTCTGATGCGTCTCCGCCAGGCCAAGCTCCCACGGCAGGCCGGCATACTTGATGCTCGTCAGCGGCGACGCGCCGGTGCCGCCGTCGTGACCACTGATGAGGATGTGGTCGGCATGAGCCTTGGCGACGCCCGCAGCCACGGTGCCTACGCCGACCTCGCTGACCAGCTTGACCGATACCTGGGCGGTGGGGTTGGCGGTCTTGAGGTCGAAGATCAGTTGGGCCAGGTCTTCGATGGAGTAGATGTCATGGTGCGGCGGCGGCGAGATCAAACCAACGCCGGGCGTGGAGTAGCGAATCTTGGCGATATACTCATCGACCTTGTGAGCAGGAAGCTGGCCGCCTTCGCCGGGCTTGGCGCCCTGGGCGATTTTGATCTGGAGGGTCTGGGCGTTGGCCAGGTAATAGCTGGTGACGCCGAAGCGCCCGGAGGCGACCTGCTTGATGGCCGAGCGGCGCGAATGCACCGAGCCGTCGGGGTTGTTGAGGATGGCGAAGCGCGAGGGATCTTCACCGCCCTCGCCGGAGTTGGACTTGCCGCCCATGCGGTTCATGGCCAGGGCCAGTGTTTCGTGTGCCTCTCGTGACAGCGCGCCCAGCGACATGGCGCCGCTGCGGAAGCGCTTGGCGATTTCCTTGGCTGGCTCAACCTCATCGGGTGGAATGGGCGTCTGGTCCTGCTTGAGGCGCAGCAGGCCGCGCAGGGTGCAGCGGTGGCGGGCATCTTCGTTGATCAGGCGCGAGAACTGCTCGTAAGCCGCGGCACTGTTGTAGCGGGCAGCCTGCTGAAGCTGGGCGATGGTGGCGGGGCTGAAGCCGTGACGTTCGCCGTCAGCCCGCCAGTGGTATTCACCGGGGTTGGGCAGGCGATTGACGCGCAGGTCTTCGCGCTGCGGGAAGCCGATGGCGTGGCGGCGAACCGCTTCGGCGGCGATGATGTCGAAGCCGGCGCCTTGCAGGCGGCTGGCGGTGCCGACGAACGCGCGGTCGATCACCTCGTTGCGCAGGCCCACCGCCTCGAAAATCTGGGCGCCCTTGTAGCTGGCCAGCGTCGAGATGCCCATCTTGCTCATGACCTTCAGCAGGCCCTTGTTCATGGCCTTGATGTAGTGATCGACGACTTCGTCGACCGGCTGATCGGCCAGTTCCTCGTCGTTTTCGCGCAGCAACACGAGCGCTTCGTAGGCCAGGTACGGATTGACCGCATCGCAGCCGAAGCCGACCAACGTGGCCAGGTGCTGGATTTCGCGCACTTCGCCGGACTCGAGGATGATGCCGATCTTGGTGCGGCAGTGATGCTTGACCAGGTGATGGTGTACCGCGCCCACCGCCAGCAGCGATGGCAGCGGCACGCGATCGGGGCCCACAGCCTTGTCCGTGAGCACGATCAGTTGCTGGCCGGCCTCAATGGCAGCCATGGCCTCGGCGCAGATGCGATCGAGGGCCTCGACCATGCTCTGCCGCGCGCCGTCGCCTTCACTTCCGTGGGTCGGGAACGTGATGTCAATGTCGCGCACGGTCCACTCGGTGCTCTGGCTGATGTTGCGGATCGCGGCCAGTTCAGCGTTGCGCAGCACGGGCTGCGGCACCAGCAGCCGGCGGCAGTTGCGCTCCGTGGCGTCCAGCAGGTTGCCCTCCGGTCCGATGTAGCACTGAAGCGACATGACGATCGCTTCACGGATCGGGTCGATCGGCGGGTTGGTCACCTGCGCGAACAACTGCTTGAAATAGTCATAGAGCAGGCGCGGCTTGTCGCTGAGCACGGCCAGGGCCGCGTCGTTGCCCATCGATCCGACCGCCTCTTCGCCGCGGCGGATCATGGGCAGCAGGATCATGTTCATGTGCTCGACCGTGTACCCGAAGGCCTGCAGCAGCGGCATGAGCTTGTCGCGCGGCGTCGTGGCGGGCTCATCCTGCTCAGCTTGCGGCAGGGCGCCCAGGTCGATGCGATGCCGCTGCAGCCACTGGCCGTAGGGATGCTCGGCGCAGATGGCCTGCTTCAACTCGTCGTCGGCGACGATGCGGCCACGCTCGAAGTCAACCAGGAACATGCGCCCGGGCTCCAGCCGGCCCTTGCGCAGCACGCGCGAGGGCTCGATATCCACCACGCCCACTTCGCTGGCCATGATGACCACGTCGTCCGCGGTCACGTAGAAGCGGCTGGGACGCAGGCCGTTGCGGTCCAGGCAGGCCCCGATCACCCGGCCATCCGTAAAGCTGATCGACGCCGGGCCGTCCCACGGCTCCATCAGGTTGCTGTGGAACTCGTAGAACGCCCGCTTGTGGATCGGCATCGACTCGTGATTCTCCCAGGCCTCGGGGATCATCATCATCGCCGCCTGCGGCAGAGGCCGGCCCGAGAGCATCAGGAACTCGAACATGTTGTCGAACACGCCCGAGTCGGAGGTGTCTGGGTTCAGGATCGGCTTGAGCAGCTCGATGTCGTCGCCCCAGGCGTCGGATTGCAGCAACCCTTCGCGGGCGGTCATCCAGTTCATGTTGCCGCGCAGGGTGTTGATCTCGCCGTTGTGGGACATGTTGCGCATCGGCTGGGCGCGGTCCCAGGAGGGAAACGTGTTGGTGCTGAAGCGCGAATGGACCATGGCCAGGTGCGACTGGTAATCGCCGTCGCGCAGGTCAGCGTAGTACAGCGGCAACTGCTTGCTGGTCAGTTGGCCCTTGTAAATGATTGTGCGCGAACTCATGGAGCAGACGTAAAAGCCCTTGTCGCGCAGCTCCGGCTCGTTCTCGATGCGATGCTCGGTGGTCTTGCGGATCACGTAGAGCTTGCGGTCGAAGGCCTCGCGGTCCTCGATCGTCGAGCTGATGAACACCTGCTCCACCACCGGCTCGGTGCTGCGGGCCACGGAGCCGACGTCAGCGCGATCGGCGCTGCACGGCACCACGCGCCAGCCCAGCAGCGTCTGGCCCAGCTTTTCGATCTGTTCGCTGAGCACTTCGCGGCAGCGCCGCCGGGCCCTGTCATCGCGCGGCATGAAGATCATGCCCACGCCATAGCGGCCTTCACCGGGCAGCTTGCAGCCGATCTCGCGCTGGGACAGGCGGGCGAACAAT
Source organism: Phycisphaeraceae bacterium (assembly GCA_020849625.1). GTDB lineage: Bacteria > Planctomycetota > Phycisphaerae > Phycisphaerales > Phycisphaeraceae > JADLFV01. The sequence goes on along the minus strand of JADLFV010000054.1, from coordinate 2,634 downwards.
TCATAGGGCACGGTGGTCATCAGACCGGCCCCGTCGCCGGTGTTGGCTTCGCAGCCGCAGGCCCCGCGATGGTCCATGCGGGCCAGCATCTCCAGTGCGTCGGCCACGATGCCGTGGCTGCGCCGGCCCTTGAGGTGGGCGATGAACCCCACGCCGCAGGAATCCTTTTCGTTGCGTGGGTCGTACAGGCCGCCCGGTTGGGGGAATGCGCGTGTCATGCGGGCACCTCCTGTCTCAGCCGCGTGGCCGGCAGTCGGCCATGCTCAATCAGGTACTCAACAAACAGCCGGGCGGCATCGCCGAAAGGCTCACTGCCACGCTGTGGCGGACGAAAGATGATCCCCAGCGGGCGCACAAGCTGCGGCTCCAACGCCACGGCCGCCAGCACGCCCATCTCCACCTCCTGCATCACCGTCCGCCGCGGCAGAATCGCCACGCCATCGGTGGACGCCACCGCATTCTTGATGGTGTCGATGTTGTCGAACTGATGCTCGACGATCGGCTCGGCCCCGTGATGACGCAGGTAGGAGCGGATGTGCCGGGCCACCGGCAGGTGCGGATCGAAGTTGACCATGCGCACGCCGTTAAGATCGGTCGGGCGCACGCTGGCGCGGCGGGTCAGCGGATGTCCCGGCTGGGCCACCAGTGCCATCACCTCATCGCGCAGCGGGATCACGCCCACCTGCCGCCAGCGCTGCGGATAGCTGACGATGCCCAGGTCGCACTCGTGCTCGCGCACCGACTGGTAAACCTTTTCAGGATGCTGATAGTGGATCTCGACGTTGACCGTCGAGTGCGCAGCGACGAATCCGATGCGGATGCGCTCCAGCAGGTCGATGCCCGCCGAATAGATGGCCGAGACGCGCACACTTCCGGAAGGATCGCCGCCCAGCCCCATGACCCGCCGTTGCAGACGGTCATATTGCTCGAGCAGTTCGCTGCACCCGGCCAGGAAGATTTCACCAGCCTCGGTCAATGCCAGCGGACGCACGGAGCGATCGAACAGGGTGACACCCAGGCGCTTCTCCAGGCTGCTCATGCGCTGGCTGGCGGCCGATTGTGTGATGCCATGCAGCTTCGCCGCTTCGGAGAAGCTGTGCCGCCGAGCCACATCGCTAAACAGGCGCAGAGTTTGCATGGAGAAAGGATGATAGCATTAGAAACGCTAATGTCAAAACCATTCAAAATTAATCTTTTTTATAGTTAATCCAGCCGAGCGTTGTTCACCGCCCGCATCAAAAAAGCAGGCCCAGCACGTCAGGTAAAACAGCGGGGAATTGTGCTCAACCCCGCCGTGGGCCGGCTCCCCGCCCGATGAAAAGACGCGAAAAGTTGCGTGTCCACTTGTATCCCTACCCCGCCACTGTCACAACTGCGAACCATCACCGCGCGCACAATGGCGCACGGGTTTGTCAAGGCCCAGCCGACCCGCCAATCCCCGCCCCCGCCCGCACTTGCATCCGCTTCGAAGCTTTCAGCGCGCACAAACGTTGCGCTGTTGCGCGCACAAGCTGGCCACGAAGTGTGAGCGGCATACCCATTGACAGACCACGCCGGTGGATGGATGCTGTAGCCACGTGATTCAGCGTATCCGTGACAGGGGGGCTGCCATGCGACGCACGCCACGTCCCACCCGCGAGACCGTCGTCGAACCACAGAAATCTGGCGCGCCCTTTCCCCGCTCCATCAAGCGCACCGAGAGCCTCTCCCCCGGAAAAAGACTCCCGCCCACGTTTTGCTTCCTGCTTTTTTGTACCCCCCAATCAAGCAAGAGGCTGACCACGAAAGGACAAGAGTCATGAAGAGCCTGTTGTCTGTCGTGGGCCTTCTGCTGGTTTCTCTCTGTATCCCCCAGCCACTCGAAGCCGACACGGAGGATGCGTCGGGGACGCCCCTCACCGGCGTTGCGATCCTCGACGGGCTGAAAACGAAGCAGGGGGAGCAATTGCACGAGTTCATCAAGTTCCTGAACCAAAGTATTGATCAATCCCAGCTCACCAATGAGGAGATCGGCCCGATCATCGAACAGTTGCGTGTGATTCAGGCGACCGATCCCTATCAGAAGATGGTTAATGCACACAAAGACCCCGAACACAGAAAGGTTGCTGTTTTTCCAAATCGTCGTGCAGCGGAGCCGTGCATATTCACCTTCAAGTTTCAACTGCTAGCCAACGATTTGCGACAACTGCCCCTCGACCAGCGGGTGGACAAAATCATCGAAGGCATAGAGCATCCGCCGGATGGATTCCAGAAGCCAAAAAAGGTACCAGGAACCTTTTTACCTGTGACCCTTTTTACCCCGGGTGGTACAGGACATTCGGCCCTCACCCCAACCCTCTCCCAAGGGGAGAGGGGGTAAGGCAACAGTCGCCAGGCGGCGCGCACAGGCTGGCACGGCTTTGTCGTTTTTTTAGAGGTCGCGCGAAAAAATTTCTATTGCTGCGTATGTCTGCACTTGCGCGATTTCGCAAGGTGCAAAACAGGCCTCCGGCGCGCACAAACGTGACGCTGCGTCCATCTATGAGGAAGGCCGTCCGGTTTCGGATGAGGCTCAATTGCTTGATTAACCCCAGTCGCCTGAACGGAAAAAAACGTTCGGCACGGACGCGACCGGGCCCAAGTGAGTGAGTGCTG
>JADLFV010000053.1 GCA_020849625.1 Phycisphaeraceae bacterium | reverse complement strand
TATCCGGTCGGCCAGTCGCTGGCGTCGCTGGACCTCGATCAGAGCGCGACCGGGCGCATGCTGATCGACTACGTGCTCAAGCGCGGACACGAACGCATCGCGGTGCTCATGCGACAGAGGCGCGGCTACGGCGACGACGTGATGCTGGATCACATCACCGCCGGGGCGATGGCAGCCAGGCTGAAGCCGGGCAATTTGCTGGTGCGCAGCGTGCCGCTTGATGCCGACTCCGCCTTGCTCACCGTGCGCGAGTTGTTGCGTCATGAGATTCGCCCCACGGCTGTCATCGTTCGGCCCAGCGTGGCGCTGCCCGCGCTGCGCCAGGCGGCTGACGAACTGGGACTGACGATCGGCAAGAACCTGCTGGTGATCGTGGGTGGTGATTTGCCCGCGACCGCGGAGGAGGGTGAGCAGCGGTTGCCGTACATCCAGTCGGAATTGAATGCGGAGCAGGAGGGTCGCATTGTCGGGCGGTTGCTGACGGAGCTGGCATCAGGTCAGACGCCGAACCCGCTGCACGTGGTGGTACCACCGCTGTTGCGCGAGCCGGAAGGTGATTAACCTTTGCATGATTGGCGACCGATTGTCGTACGGCCTGGTCGCTTAAGCGACCAGGCCATCAAGTCACGGACGATGCCAACTGTTGATCGTAGCGGGCAGGCTCGATGATGTCTGGGATCAGGGTGGAAAGCTCGTGAATCAGTTGCTCCTGTTGCGTCGGACTGGGCGAAGGCAGCGGCAATCGGGCCGGGCCGCAATCCACGCCGATCAGTCGCATGGCGTACTTGAGTGCGGAGATACCGCCGCAGCGTTGGAAGACAAAGACCGCTTCGTTGAGTCGGCGCTGAGCGTGGCGGGCTTCGTCCAGTCGGCCGGCCTCAAATGCTGCGGTCAGTTGACGTGCGATCGGCAGCAGCAGGTTGTAGGTGCCGCCCACCGCCACGCTCGCTCCGATGCTCAAGGCCGGCAGCAGGATCTCATCCAGGCCGAAGAGCACGCTGTAGCGTTCGCCGGCGAATTGCAGGCACTGGTTGAGGTCGATCAGATCGTGATGCGTGAACTTGATCCCGCCCAGGCTGGGGATGCGCTGGGCCGCCAAAGTAAAGAAGTCGATGCCCTTGTGTGCCAGCGTCGGCAGCGGACCATTAAAGTAGAAAAAGAACGGCAACTGCGGCACAGCCTGAGCGGTGACGGCCGCGAAGGAGACGAGCAGATCGAGCTGGCGCACCGGCACGTGCCGTGGCCCGACCACCGAGATCGCATCGGCGCCGATCTCCAATGCGTGCCGTGCCAGCACCTGGCTGTCCTGCAGACAGGCATGACCCACATGCACGATCAGCGGCAGATCATCGGGCGTCAACTGGCGCCAGTGCTCAGCCAGGCGCATGCGTTCATCCAGAGTGAGTTGCATGCCCTCGCCGGTGGAGCCGCAGACATAAAAACCCTGGGCTCCGCGAGCCAGCAGCACTTGCGCGAGGCGCTGCGTCTGTTCGGGATCGATATTGCCGTGATGATCCATCGGCGTCAGGGGAGCCACCATCAGGCCTTTCCAGTGCTGGTGCATGATGTCGATCCTTATTCTGAGGCGTGTGCCGCCCGTCCCGCCCGCTGAAGCGGGCTCGCCCCTGAGGGACGTCGTTTGATTTGTTCCAGTATGCGGGGTGTCGATCGCGCCCAAGTCGCGGTTATGGCACATTATACCAATAAAAAAGAATTTGAAAACTATATTTGACATAATAGTTTTATTTTGATATATTGTGTCCCAATGACGTTCGAAGTCTCGTCAGCGCGGGCGGTCAACCTGTCCGACATGATCCAGCGCGACATTCAACAGCGCGGTCTGCGGACGGGCGATCGCTATCTGACCACGGAGGAGGTGGCGCAGGTTCTGGGCGTGGCCAAGGGCACCGCCAATAAGGCGCTGCAGCATCTGGCCCGGCGGCAGGTGCTGGTGCGCAACCGCAAACTGGGCACATTCATCGGAGAGCGCGCGGTGACCGACGCCCCCCAAATCGCACTGGACGTCGTTCATCTGCTGGTTCATCGCAGCTATTTCATCGCCGAGCGCTCGCGCATTCACCAGATCATCACCGGACTGGTGGAGGAAATGGGCGACGTGGCCACGCAGATCACGTTCGTGCCGGAGGATCAGGGCCAGCGTTTTGTGCAGCGCCTGATCCGCAACATGCAAGGCCAGGCCATCCGGGCCGCCTTCGTGCTGGCGGTCAAGTCCGCGGAAATTCAGGTCATTTTTCAGAATCTGGAACTTCCGGCCGTAGTCTTGGGCACGCCTTATCCGGGGCGACGCACCCTCACTTCGCTGGACCTGGATCAGCACCAGGTGGGTCGACTGGTGATTGATTACGTGCTGTCGCAGGGTCGCCAGCGCATCGCGGTGCTGCTGCGCGATCAGCGCGGGCTGGGCGATGATCACATGCTGGACGAGATCACCTCGGCTGTGATGCGATCCGACTTGGCCCCCGGCGCCCTGAAGGTGCGCAGCGTTCCCATGAACAAGGAACTGGCGGAGATGGCGGTCCGTCGCCTGTTCGCGGAGGGCGACGCTCCCACGGCGGTCATCTGTCGCACGCGCATTGCGCTGGATTGCCTGCTGGAGATGAAACATCGCGGCGAGATTCCCGGCGACGTTCTGGTGGTCAGCGGCGAACCGGTGGTGGACAACGCACCGGCCAGGCACGTGCCCCACATCCGCCCCTGCATCAGCCTCGTGGAGGAAGGCCGCCGACTGGCCCATCTGCTGCTGGACGCGGAGCAGCGGCCGGAGGAACCGACGCATGTGTTGCTGGAGCCTCGACTGTATCTGACGAGTGATGAATGAATCACAACCGGACTCCATTCGGAAAGGTCTTGTGATGAAGATTCACGAATGATCAGGATTTCCCGCAAGAGCCGCGACGTGCGGCTCTGAATCTGATCTGGTTTGACTCATCAAGGAAAAGGAGATTGATCATGGACAGGAAGGACTTGGCCAGGCAACGAGCGTCCATCGCGGTGCTGCTGGTGATGTCGATGCTGATCGGCATCGGCCCGGTGTCGGCCGACACGTACACGCCCACGCGCTCGTGGGACAACGGCGGGGCTGACGGCGACTGGTCAACGGCCGGCGCATGGAACCCGGTCGGCACGCCCATTGCCACGGACAACCTCGCCATCAACAACGGTGCCACCGTCACCTTCAACTCCGTCGGCGTCAGCGTGGCCCGGCTGTACCTGGCCAGTGACGAATTTCTTGAAGGGCACATGATCGTCACCGGCGGCGACCTGACCATCACGAGCATCTTTCGGCCCGGTGATGAAAACCTGGGCACCTTCACGCAAACCGGCGGGGCCGTGATCGCGGGCAATGCTTTCCGCATGGGCGAGCGCGGCCCGGAATTTGAAAACTCCAACGGACACGGCACCTACAACATGCAGGGCGGCACGCTCACGCTCAACGGCTCAGCCTCCAACACCCGCATCGGCAGCGCCGGCGCCACCGGCATCTTCAACCACACCGACGGCACCGTCACCCACGCCAACGCCTCCGGCGGCATGCAGATTTCCACCGCTGTCTCCGGCGCCATCGGCCACGGCACGTACAGCATCACCGGCCCCACCTCCGTGCTCAGCGTGCTGGGCACCGTGTTCGTGGACGCCACCGCCAATGACGGACAAGGTGACGGTCACTTCAACGTCACCGGCCTGGGCCCGACGATCAGCTTCGGTGCTTACACCCAGAACGACGGCGGCAACCTCAGCTTCACCACCGACGCCAACGGCGTGGCGGTGATCCAGGTGGCCGGCGACGTCTCGCTCAACGGCAACCTGGCAATCGATCTGAACGCGCTGACCGCCAACCCGTCCGTGATCCTGTTGATCGACAACCAGTCCGCCAACGCCATCAACGGCGCATTTACCAATGCCGCGGAAGGCGCGGTGTTTGGCGACTACCAGTTGACTTATCTCTATGACAACGGCGGGGGCAACAACAATGACCTGGCCCTGGTGCTGATTCCCGAGCCGGCATCCGTCGTCCTGTTGGGAGTTGCCACCGTGCTGGTTACCGTCCGACAACGTCGGCGTTGTCGGGGTTGATGCTTCTCCTTCGTCCCGCCCCGCTTGCCGGTGGGGAGGGGCTTTGCGGTCGTGTCTGGAATGGAGCGTTCGTCATGTTCATCTCAAAGCAAGCTTCTCATTTTCAACGAAGGAAGGAGACTCATCATGGTTAACCGGATCAACTCAACACAACGCAGATCGCCTTTCATGTTCGTGGCCGTGGTCGTTGTATATCTGGCATGCGGCCCGGTGATTGGCGACACCTACACTCCGACGCGGGTGTGGGACAACGGGGGCGCCAACGGCGACTGGTCACTGGCCGGCGGCTGGAATCCCAGCGGTCTGCCCATCAGCACCGACCTGGTGGCGGTGGACAATGGCGCTACGCTCAGCTACAGCTCCAGCGGCGTCTCGGTCACCCGGCTCTATTTCGGCAGCGACCTGGGCAAGACCGGCCACATGACCATGACCGGCGGCGACCTGACGGTATCGACCGCGTTCCGCGTCGGTGACGAAGACCTGGGAACGTTCACTCTCTCAGCAGGCGATCTGGTGGCGGGCAACCAGTTCTGGGTCGGCGCCCGCGGCCCGTTGTTCGGTGATGCCGGCGACGGCACCTTCAATATCGAAGGTGGAACGTTCTCTTTCGGTGGTTCCATCTCCAATAGCCGCGTCGGCCTGTCCGACGGCACCGGGGTGGTGAATCAGACCGGTGGCACCGTCACCGGCACCAACGCGGGCGGCGGACTGTACGTCTCGATCACCGTCTCCGGCGGTGTCGGCCACGGCACGTACAACATCAGCGGCTCTTCCAGCTTCAACCTGGCCGGCACTTTGATTGTGGACGGCACGGCTGGTGATGGCCAGGGCGACGGACATTACAAGATCACCGGCTCGGCTGCGAACATCACCGTCGGCGCCTATACGCAGAACGAAGGCGGCAACCTCTACTACACCTCCGATGCCGCCGGCGTCGCTGCGATCCAATCCGTCGGCGACGTCGCTGTCAACGGCGCGCTCAACATCGACCTGTCCGCCCTGACCGCCAATCCCTCCACCATCCTGCTGATCGACAACCTGTCCGCCAACGCCATCGGCGGCGCCTTCACCAACGCGGCCGAGGGCACGGTGTTCGGCGACTACACGCTGACCTATCTCTATGACAACGGCGGCGGCGTCGGCAACGATCTGGCCCTGCTGCTGTCGTCGCTGCATCCCGGCGACGCCAACGGCGATGGCATGGTCAACCTGTCCGACCTGCAAATCCTCGGCGATAACTGGCAGTCCAACACCGCCACCTGGGCGGAAGCCGACTTCACCGGCGACGGCATCGTCAACCTGGCGGACCTGCAGATTCTCGGCGACAACTGGGGCTTCGGCGTCGGTCCCGATGTCGCGTTGGATGAAGCGCTGGCCAATGCTGCGATTCCCGAGCCGGCGTCCCTGGTGCTGCTGAGTCTGGGCGCTATCGGGCTGTTGCGGCGGCGCGGTTGAATCACATAGCCCCGGCCTTGGCCGGGGTTTTCAATTTCCCCCGGCCTTGGCCGGGGCTATTTGGAGACACATGCCATGTTCAGCCGTAAGGGTTTCACGCTGATCGAGTTGCTGGTCGTCATCTCCATCATCGCCATTCTCATCGCGATTCTGCTGCCGGCCCTGCGCAAATCGCGCGACATCGCGATCAGCACGCAATGCCTGGCCCAGATCAGGCAGATCGCCGTGGCCAGCAACGCCTACGCCGCCGACGAAGATGGCTGGTACCCCTCGCGGCCGGCGGTCGCCTTTCAACCCCACTTCATGAGATCGTCACCTTCCTTCGACCTCAACGAGACGTTCATTTTCAAATACGTCGGCCAGCAATCGATGCGCGACAAGGTGATGTTCTGTCCGGGCGCGATCTACGAAGTGCGCAATCCAACCTCCAGCGGATACGGCTACATCCCCAACAGCACCACCAGCAATCGCAACATCACCTATCAATACATCAACGTGCAGAACTCCACGCAACCCCGTCAGGATCCGCCGGACGTGTACAAGGCATACGACGACGAACTGGCCCGCGACACCGCCCGCGGCTGGATGCCTCTGTGGGGCGACATGGACCTGCGCACCACCCTGGGGGCCGTGCTCAGCCACGAAATCCCGCTGCTGTTTTTCGATTCGCTCACGGGCATCGCCGGCGGCAACTTCGTCACCTGCGACGCCTCCGGCCGCTGGTACCGCGACGATGAACTGGAGCCTTACATCGGGTCCACCAACGTGTATTACCGGCCTGATGTGGATGATGATTGATCCGGGCTTCGCCCAGTGAACCACGGCTCGTGGTCGTCCGCCCGGTTGAGTGTTGCACGGGCCGCTGACCGGCTGCCGCGATCGGTCTGTGAGGAACATGCGATGTTGACGCCGCGTCTTAGAGCGCATCCCATTCTGTTGCATCGGGTGCCACGGCCGCGCGCCGGCCGTGCGATCGACCCGGCACTGCCGCACGCGGCAGTGGCACCCAGTTGGTTCACCATGGCCGCCACATGGGTCGTGGTTCTCGCAGCCCATTTGCCGGCCGCGGCCAACACGTTGAGCGGCACCAGCGAATTGTTCGTGGACAATGTCAACGTGCGCTCGTCCTCGGGCCTGACCTACACCATTCACGCGGCCACCAAACTCGAACAGCCCGTGCTCGTGCCGGACAAATCGTGGGAAGATGACCGGCTGTATCTCAACGGCACCGTGCTGCGCGATGAAACCACCGGGCAGTTTCGCATGTGGTTCGGCGGCGGCGGACTGGCACTTGCCACGTCCATGGACGGTATCAACTGGACCAAGCCGCAGATGACCTACGTGCTCAAGAGCGGCCAGCCCACCAACCTGCTGCTGACCGGGAGCAACCTGACTTACCTGATTCACGATCCCGACGATCCCGATCCGCAGTATCGCTACAAGCTGGTGGACAACATCGGCACGCTCGGCTTCCGCGGCTGGCATTCGCCCGACGGATTGGTGTGGACCGAGTATGCGCAATACCCCCTGATCACCGTCGGCTCGGAAATGTCCAACGGCATCCGTGATCCGAAAACCGGCAAGTACATCACCTACATCCGCCCCAACGCGCCCAGGCCGCACCCGACCAATGACAGCCAGAAACGCCGTATCTCCGTCATCACCAGTGACGATTTTCTCAACTGGAGCAGTCCGCAACTGATCCTTTCTCCGGACGCCATCGACGACGCCTGGGTCACCGATCCCGATCAGCGCACCGAGTTCTACGGCATGGCGGGCTTCGCCTACGGCACGCAATACCTCGGTCTGCTCAATGTTTTTCGCATCACCGAAATCTATGAAAATCCCGAGCCGGGCCAGTCGCAATACGAAGGGCCCATCGATGTGCAGCTTGTTTACAGCCGCGACGGCCTGACCTGGAATCGCACCGATCCCCGCACCACCGTCATCACCGCCGGTTCGCTCGGCAGCTTCGACACCATCATCCACAACGTCGCCAGCCAGCCCGTGATCGTCGGCGACGAGGTGTACTACTACTACAACGGGCTGAGCACCCTGCACGGAGGACTGACGCAGGACAAGGTCAGCACCATTGGCCTGGCGAAGTGGCGGCTGGACGGGTTCGCTTCGCTTGATGCCGGGGCCTCCGGCGGCTTCCTGGAAACCACCGAATGGATGACCGCGGACAACCTGCGGCAACTGGTCATCAACGCCGACGCCACCGGCGGCAGCATCCGCGTCGTGGTGGTCAACGCTTCGGGGCAAATCATCAGCGGTTACTCTTTCGCCGACAGCAAACCGATCACCGGCGATTCCGTCCGGCACGTCGCCTCCTGGCAGAATCAGAGCGTGCTGCCCGAGGACGGCCAGGTTTTTCGCCTGCGCTTCTACCTGCAGAACGCCTCGCTCTACAGCTATCACGTGCAGGCCTATCTGATGCCCGGCGATGCCAACGGCGACGGCATCGTCAACCTCAGCGACCTGCAGATTCTCGGCGACAACTGGCAATCGTCCACCGCGAGTTGGGCCAGCGGCGACTTCACCGGCGACGGGATCGTCAACCTGGCGGACCTTCAATCCCTCGGCGACCACTGGGGCGACAGCCTCAGCCTCGATGAAGCGGCGGCGGCGGCCGGCATCAACATCCCCGAGCCGCACTCCTTCGGTGTGATGACTCTGCTCACCACCATGCTGATTCATGCCCGGCGAAACGGGCCAGGCGCTCCGCATTCGCCGCAATAACGAAAGGTATTGCATGATGAAACACGTTTCAGTTCCAAGGCTATTGCAGACCACGTTGATGTCCTGCGTCGTGACGACCGCTGTGTATGCCCAGGCACAGGTTCGTCCGTTGACCGGCGACGCAGAATTATTCGTGGATGACGTGGCGATCCAGCAGAGCAGCGGATTGCAGCGCACGCTGCACCAGGCGGAGAAACTCGAACAGCCCGTGCTCAAACCCGACAAGCCCTGGGAAAAGGGGCGCATCTATATCTACGGCACCGTGCATCGCGATCCGCAGACCGGCAAGTTCCGCATGTGGTACAGCGGCGGCGGGCTGGCGTACGCTGAGTCTGACGACGGCGTGCACTGGGTCAAGCCGGAGCTGCCTTATGTCCAGCGTGACGGCCAGCCGACGAACGTGCTGCTGGAGGGCAGCAATGTCTGCTTCGTCATCATCGACCCCCACGCCGCCGAGCCGGACAAAACCTACAAGGCCCTGGACAACACGGGACACTTCAACTTCAACGGCTTCTATTCCGCCGACGGCCTGCAATGGCATGCGTATGACAAAAGCCCGCTCGTGCCGTACGGGTCCGAGATATCCAACGGTATGCGCGATCCACAGACCGGGCTGTACTACGTGTACATTCGCCCTTATCTGCCGAAGTTTTTTCCCAAAGACAACACCCAGAAGCGCCTGGTGGCGGTCATCACCAGTCCCGATTTCGTCAACTGGTCCGAGCCGAAGCTCATCATCGAGCCCGACCGCGTGGACGACGCATGGGTGAACGATGAAGTGCAGCGCACCGAGTTTTACGGCATGTCGGGCTTTCCTTATGGCTCGCAATATCTCGGGCTGCTGCCGGTGTTCCGCATCACCACGATCCAGGAGAAGACCGAGCCGCTGATGTCGCGCTACGAGGGCCCGATCGATGCCCAGCTTGTGTTCAGTCGCGACGGCCTGACCTGGCATCGCACGGAAGATCGCACACCGGTCATCCCCACCGGCCCGCATGCCTACGATGCCGGCTGCATCATGAACGTCTCCAGCAAGCCCGTGATTTTCAATGACCAGATCTACTACTACTACACCGCGCTGAGCACCACGCACGGCGGCAAGGTGCCGGAGAAGGTGGCTTCGATTGCCCTGGCCCGCTGGCGGCTCGACGGTTTTGTTTCTCTTGACGCCGAGCAGGCCGGTATGGTGGAAACCACCGCCTGGAGCAGCGGCGGCGGCCTGTTGATCGTCAACGCCAATGCCGCGGGCGGCCGAATCGTCGTCTCATTGCTCGACCCAGCAACAGGCAATCCCCTGCCCGGTTACAGCGCTGCGGACTGTCAGGCGATCACCACCGATGATGTGCGCCATCAGGTGCGCTGGACCTCGCACGAAACACTGCCGAGCGATCGGCCGTTCCGCATCCGTTTCGAGCTGCAGCCAGCTTCGATCTACAGCTATCACGAAGCGATGAAGGAGGAGCGGCCGTGAAATCGGCACTGACCACAAGCGCAGCGGCCCTGGGCGTGGTGGCCCTTGGTTCAACACCGCTGCGCGCGGAGGCAGCCGAGCGGCCGCCCAACATCGTGGTGATTCTGGCGGACGATCTGGGCTATGCCGACGCCGGGGTCCAGGGCTGCACCGACATTCCTACGCCCCACATTGACGCCATCGCCCGTGACGGCGTGCGCTTCACCGATGCTTATGTCACCTGTCCGATCTGTGCGCCGTCACGAGCGGGCTTGATCACCGGGCGCTATCAGCAACGATTCGGTTTCGATGACAACGGCGGCCCCGATCCGGAGCCGAACTTCGGCGTCCCCGCGGATCAGATCACGCTGGGTGATGCCCTGCGAGCGGTCGGCTATCGCACGGCTGTCATCGGCAAATGGGACATCGGCCTGCGCGTGAGGTTGCAACCCAACGATCAGGGCTTCGATGAGTTCTTCGGCTTTCTGCCCGGGGTGAATGATTACCTGCCTCAGCACGCGGATGCGTTGCCCGATCGTGCCTCACCGATCTATCGCAACACGCAGATAGTCAATGAGCCGCAGTACCTGACAGACGCCTTCGGACGTGAAGCGGCGGCGTTCATCGAGCGGAACAATCAGCAGCCGTTTCTGCTTTATCTGCCGTTCAACGCGGTGCATTCGCCGCTGGTGGCGACGCCGCAATACCTTCAGCGCTTCGAGCATCTGCCCCCCGAGCGACAGGTTTATGCAGCGATGGTCAGCGCCATGGATGATGCGGTGGGTCAACTGTGCGCCGCTCTGCGGAAGGAAAGCCTGGAGGACAACACGCTGATCTTCTTTCTATCCGACAACGGCGGCGCATCCGGGCAAGGCGTGGCTCACGCCAGCGCGGCGGACAATCATCCATTGGGCGGGCGCAAGGGCACCTTCTGGGAAGGCGGCATCCGCGTGCCGTTTTTCATCAAGTGGCCGGCGGGCATCACCGCGGGTCAGGTGTTGTCGCAACCGGTATCCGCACTGGACATTCTTCCCACCGCGCTGGCTGCGGCGGGAGCGACTTTTACCGGCGATGATGCGTCCGATGGCGTCAATCTTCTGCCGCTGATGCAGGGCAAGAGCGAGCAGGCCCCGCATGATGCGCTGTACTGGCGTTATCACGAGCACACCGCGATCCGCCGGGGCGACTGGAAGCTGATCGCGTTTGCCGATGGCCGGCTTCAACTGTTCAACCTGCGCCAGGACATCGGCGAAACCACCAACCTCGCCGAGCAGAACCCGCAGCAGGTCGCCAGTCTCCGCGTTCAGCTCGATGCCTGGAACGCCGAACTGCCGCGGCCGGCCTGGGTTCGCCGAATGATCGATGAGGATGGCAATCCCAAATATATTTCTCTGCCGATTTACGAGCCGCAGTCGGACCCCACCCGGCAACAGCCATAGGAGGAATTGTTTCTATGATGGTAAGTCCCGGAGACTTATCTGCCGCAAGCGAGAGGACCCGCAGTTCTGATGTCAAGCCATCCATGTTATTTCGATGCACGACGGATCAAGTCCACCGATGCTGAACTTGCCGTGGACCTGTGCGTCTATGGCGGAACGGCGGCGGGCGTAGTGGCGGCTGTCACCGCAGCGCGGCGCGGCAAGTCGGTGGTCCTGCTCAATCCCGCAGCACGAGTCGGCGGCATGACCAGCGGCGGACTCAGCTACACCGACCTGGGCAACGCTCAGGCCATCGGCGGCATGGCTCGCCGGTTCTACCAGGATGCCGGGCGGCACTACGGCGTCAGCATGTCGTGGACCAGCGAGCCGCACATCGCCCAGCGCGTGCTCGATGACTGGCTGACCGAATACGACGTGCCGGTGCATCATCATGCGTTCATCGACGCTGCTGAGCGTGAAGGCAGGCGCATTGCTGCCGTGCGAATGCTGGGCGGCATGTGCGTCAAAGCTGCACTGTTCATCGACGCTTCCTATGAAGGCGATCTGATGGCGCGTTGCGGCGTGACGTACGTCACCGGTCGCGAAGGCAACGCCAAATACGGTGAGTCACGCAACGGCGCCCAGGTCCACGACAAACATCAGTTCGACTGCCGCGTCGATCCCTATCGCACGCCGAGCACCCCCGGAAGTGGCGCGTTGCCCGGCGTGAATCTTGCGCCCCCGCCGCCGGAAGGTCAGGGCGATGCTCTGATCCAGGCGTACAACTTCCGCGTGTGCATGACGCGCCGGCCGGACATTCGCGTGCCTTTCCCCAGGCCCGAAGGTTACGATCCGCTTGACTACGAGCTGGCGGCCCGCTGGCTGCGCTGCACGCGCGATGAGCTGTTCACCAAGTTCGACGCCATCCGCGGCGACAAGACCGACACCAACAACCACGGCGCGGTCTCCACCGATTTCATCGGCGCCAGTTATGGCTGGCCCGAGGGCACGTATCAGCAGCGCGAGGCAATCTTCCAGAACCACGTGCGCTACCAGCAAGGCCTGCACTGGTTCATGGCCAACGATCCGCGCGTTCCCGCAGCGATCCGGGAGCGCTATGCCCAGTGGGGCCTGGCTCGTGATGAGTTCGAGCACAGCGGCAACTGGCCGCACCAGCTTTACATCCGTGAAGCGCGGCGGATGATCAGCGACGTGGTCGTCACCGAGCATCACTGCCGCGGCAGCCGGCCGGTTGACAACGCCGTGGGCATGGGCGCCTACCAGATGGACTCGCACAATTGCCAGCGCTGCGTGCGCGACGGCGCGGCGATCAACGAGGGCGACGTGCAGTATCCGCTGAAGGCCCCGTATGCGATCCCCTGCGGGGCCATCGTGCCGCGGCGCGGTGAATGTGAAAATCTGCTTGTGCCGGTATGCGTTTCAGCCTCGCACATCGCCTTCGGCTCGATCCGCATGGAGCCGGTGTTCATGATCCTGGCCGAATCAGCCGCCATCGCCGGTTGCGTGGCGCTGGATGAAAGCTGCCCGGTGCAGTCGGTGAACGCCGCGTCGTTGCGGCGGGATCTGCTCGACGCCGGCCAGGTTCTTGAATGTGACATCACCAACGAGGGCGACGGCAACCCCGGCACCATGCAGCCGGCCAACCTCGAGCGATAGGAAGTTTTTATGAGCGTGTTGACTGACTGTCTGAATCTGGCCGATCGCATGCACCGTGAGTTGGCTCGCGGCTGGAACACGTGGGACACGCACAGCGTGCTGCGGCACGTGCTGCTGCCGGAGGGTTTGGCGATCAGCCTAGGCGTGGCGGCGCACGACCGGCTGGTGTGGATGGGCGATGCGTTTCCCGGCCGCGAGGAACAGACGCGCACGGCCGGCACGCGCCTGACGAGCCTGGGCAAGCAATTGCCGGTGACCAACACGGTGGAAGTGCGGCCCGGCCCGCGCTGCTATGACGGGTCATACACACAACTGGAACTCGACCTGCGCGGCGCACGGTTCCGTGTGCAGACCAGCGCTGAGGGTGACAACTGGACAGCCCTGATCACGCCTCTGCAGAACGAGCCGTGGCCGCGGGCGCTGGCGGTGCAGGTCGGCGTGCTCTGGGGCTTGCCGGGATATGCCCAGCGCGTGGATGATCATCGCATCATCGCTCACCTGCCCCATCGCACGATCGACATTTACGCCGACGGCGAACCTTTCGTGGATCCCAACCTGCCGGTGATGTCGCCGTACCTGGCGCTGCGACTGGATCGTCCCGTCGCGTTGAGCGCGGGGCGGAAGGTCAGCATAGAGCAGGCGCAGGCGGTGATCGCCAAAGCCGCCCAGGCTGAGGCTGCGACCCATCGCGTTTATGGCGAACTGGCCGAGGCCCACGAGGCGATGCAGTCGTGCCTGGCGTGGAACGTGATTTACGATCCGAAGCACCGGCGAGTGATCTGTCCCGTGGCCCGCGACTGGAACTGCAAGCGCGGCGGGTATGCCCTGTTCTGCTGGGATAGTTTCTTCGGCGCGTGGATGATCGCCAAGGATCAGCCCACACTGGGCTATGCCTGCGCCATCGAGACATTCCGCGGCATGGTGGATGAATCGTTCATCCCCAACGTGACCCAGGGCACCGGCCGCACCTCGCGCGATCGCTCACAGCCGCCGGTGGCTGGTCTCTGCCTGCTCGGTATGCAGCGTCAGCATCCGCGCCAAGACGTGATCACCGCCCTGTGGCCGGCGCTGATGGCGTGGAACCACTGGTGGGATAAGGCCCGACAGAACAGTCAAGGCACGATCTCCCTGGGCTCCAATCCCTGCCAGCCGCAGGTCGGCGATCCGGCTGAGTTCATCCAGCCCAACACCGGCGAAGGCGCGGCGATCGAGTCCGGGCTCGACAACTCGCACATGTATGACCATCCGCCGTTCGACGCCCAATCCCATCTGATGCTCATCGAAGACGTGGGCATGACTTCGCTCTACGTGGCTGACTGCCAGGCCCTGGCGGAGCTGGCGCGCCTGATCGAGCGACATGATGATGCCGTGGAACTGTCTGCTCGCGCTGATCGCTACCAGTCGGCCCTGCGCCATCTGTGGTCGGACGAGGAAGGAATCTATCTGAATCGCCGTCTGGACAGCGGCAAGTGGTGGCCTCATCGTTCACCCACCAGCTTTTATCCGCTGCTGACCGATGCCGTTTCGCCGCGGCAGCTTGAGCGCCTGATCAGCGAACACTTCATGAATGAGCAGGAATACTTCGGCGAATGGATGCTGCCCGTGACGCCGCGCCATCACCCGGCCTTCCAGGAGCAGCTCTACCAGCGCGGCCGGGTCTGGCCACCGGTCAACTTCCTGGTGTACCTGGGCATGTTGCGCCATCCCTGCCAGGAGGCCCGACACCTGCTGGTGGATAAATCGCTGCGCCTGCTGCTGGGCAACTGGCGCGAGCACGGCATCGTCGCGGAAACATACTCCGCCACCGACGGCAGCGGCGGGCGCGGCCAGTACACGCATCCGCTCTATGCCTGGGGCGGCCTGCTCGGTTTCATGGCCATGATCGAACAGGGCATGGTCCCGGCCCCGTTTGAAACGGTCGGCAACCTGACTTCCACCAAGTAAACGCCCATGAAACACCGGATCACCCTGCTGCTGCTCATCCTGTCGGCCGCCCCGCTGCTCGCTCAATCGCAGGCGATCTACCACACGCGGGGTGACGCGGAACTATTCGTGGACGATCTGATTCTGGCCTCGACGGAAAACGTCGAGCGCGTGATACGCCAGGCGGACAAGCTCGATCAACCGGTTCTGGAGCCGGCGCATCCGTGGGAAAACAACCGGGTGTACATCTACGGCACAGTGGATCGCGATCCGCAGACCGGCCGCTTCCGCATGTGGTACAACTCGGCCGGCCTGTGCTACGCCGAGTCGGACGATGGCATTCACTGGACCCGGCCGAGCCTGGGCCTGCATGAATACAAAGGCTCGCGCGACAACAACATCGTCCTGCCTGATGTCTCCAATTCCACGGTCTTCGTGGACCGCCGGGAAACCGATCCCGCCAGGCGCTACAAGGCACTTTTCGGCAAGGGGCGGTTTTACCTTGGGGCATACTCGGCTGACGGCATCCACTGGACCATGTACCGCGATGGCGACAAGCTCATCAACTTCGGCAGCGAGCTGGTCACCGTCAACCGCGACGCGGTCAGCGGACAATACCTGGCCTACATCCGCACCCAGCCGCCCAAGCTGCACCCGGTGGACGTGACGCAGAAGCGCACCTGCTCGCTGACCACCAGCAGCAACTTTGTCGATTGGTCCGCGCCCGAGTTGATGATCCAGCCCGATGAGGTGGACGATCAGTGGATCATCAGCAACGATCAGCGCACCGAGTTCTACGGCTGGAACGGCTTCGCCTGCGGCTCGCAATACCTCGGCTTCCTGACCGTCTTCCGCATCACCGGCACAATCCCGGACCATCCCAAGTTTCAATCCGCCTACGACGGCCCGATCGATGTGCAACTGATCCACAGCCGCGACGGGCGCACTTGGCATCGCACCATGCCGCGCACAGCGGTGATTCCCAACGGCCCGTACGACTACGATGCCGGAACCATTCTGCACATCGCCAACAATCCCATCGAGGTCGGCGATGAGTTGTGGCTCTATTACACCGCGATCAACACCACGCACGGCGGGGCCTTTCCACCCAAGCGCTGCACCATCGCCCTGGCCAAGTGGCCACGCGACCGTTTCGTCAGCCTCCGCGCTCATTGGGCGCAAGGCCGGGTGCAGACCGTGCCCCTGCAGGCTGACGGCGACAACCTGATCGTCAACGCCGATGCCGCCCGCGGCGATCTGGCCGTCGAGGTGTTGGATGGCAATGGACAGGTATGGCCGGGTTATGCCCGCGATGACTGCACGGCCGTGACCACGGACAATCTGCGCCATCGCATGACCTGGCGCGAGCACGATCGTCTGCCCCAGGCCGGTCCAGTCGCTTTGCGCTTCATCTTCCGCAATGCGGACCTGTATGGTTTCAGCATCGTGAAAGCCAGCGACTGAACGCGCGTGTTAGAAATCCTTCAAAGCTCCCGATCTCCCGATCGGGAGATACCCGGCCACAGGAGTGGTCGGGCTTTGGTCAACACAAGGTTATAATGGCGGGATGCCCAGCCAGGGCCTGCATTGGGAGCGCACGTGAACAAGTCGTCATCATCGAGCACGCTGAAAGAGCGGGCGTATGCCCAGATTCGCCGCCAGATCGAAATCGGCGAACTGCAGCGAGGCACGAGGATTTCAAACCGCAAAAGGGCCAAAATCCTGGGTATGAGTGCGATTCCCGTGCGGGAAGCGATCGCCCAACTGGTCAGCGAAGGCCTGCTGGAACATCGGCCGGGCATCGGCACGTTTGTGGCTGACCCCACCCGCTATGAGATCGAGGACATCTACGAGCTGCGCGAAGTGCTCGAATCCTATGCCGCCCGCCGCGCCGCCCGGATGACCGGTTTCAACGGCTCCAGCGAAATGCGCCACGCCATCGATCTGCTGTACAAAATCAAAGAGCAATATGAGCGCGATCCTTCGCCGGAGAAACGGGATCGGCTGTACGACCAGTGCGGGCAAGCGGACTCCTCTTTTCACATGGCGGTGCTCCGCCGCTGCGGCAACCAGTTGGCGATGAAGACGGTGGCAGGTCTGCGCCTGATGTCGCGCGTCTTCAGCCGGCGGGCCTATGCGGACCGCGTGAAGAATATCGACGGCATCATCAAAGCTCACGAAGAAATCCTGACCGCGATTGAAGCCGGGGACGTCAAAAATGCGGGACGCCTGATGCGCAGGCACATCCACGCCGGCCGCATTCGCGCCTTGAAATTCTACGATCAACAGCATCGCAACGAGGAATATTCGACCGTCACCGACGACGCTCAACTCAGCGATCTGCACCAGCAGATCGAGCAGCTCGCACACGACATTGAGAGCAATATCTGAACCCGTGTGCGCGATGGTTTATGAAACACCCCGGGGCGTACCTGCATCAGCGGCTGAGGGCGGTTCACCGCCCGTCCAACTGCAACAGCATCCAACAGAACCAGGGCGGACCCGGCAACGGAAGTTGCCGGGCTTTGAGCGCGTGGTGATCAGGATGAACCGACCATTGCGGTATCGCGCGGCGTGAGTGATGCGGGTGATGCGGGCGAAGCAAGGGCCTGTTCGATCAGGGCCGGCATCGCCAGCAGACCGCCCCAGCCGTGCAGAGGATGCGAGTGCTCGCTGCGTCCCCCCGTCCCATCCATAGCTGAGTAATTTTCCGCCACCACCCGTTCCTTTCTCCAGTTGCTCACCAGCAACTCGAGTGAACTGTCCGCGATTCTGCGGCACGCCTGGCTGCGCCCGTAGCGATGCAGGCCCAGATAGACCAGGAAGTTCAGCGGCGGCCAGATCCGCCCGCGCAGATACAACTGCTCAGCGAACGACGAATCGCTGCGCGGCACGGCCGGCACGAGCCAGCGGCCATCGAAGCGGTCAGGATTCAACAGGTGCTCGCGCAGCATACGCTCGACCTGCTGCTCGTCGGCTGCTCCCGCCAGCATCGGATAGAAGCTGGTCAGTGTCATGGACGACAGCCAGCGATCATCATCCAATCGCCGATTCAGAAAGATGCCCTGCGGGTCGCACCAGAGCTGGCGCAGCGCCTGGCGATACTGTTCCGCCCGCGCCGCAAGCTCGGCGGCTTCCTCGTGCTGGCCGAGCGCCTGGGCGATCTCGGCCAGCGATTCACAGTCCATCACGTACAGCGAAGTCAGGCCGACGTCTTCGACCAGCATCAGATGCGTGGCGGTGTCATAAGGCGCGGCATCGTACACGGGTGAATTATCAAGGCCCGATTCCAGGGCAGCCCCGGCGGCGGTGTGAGGCTGAACGAACTCCGCCGGGTCGCCGATGCACGGCCGGCATGGATTGGAACCCAAGGAAATCGTGCCTTTTCTGTTGCGGCGTGTTTGGTGCCACCAGCGGTTCCATGCCAGCAATGGCTGCCAGGCCGCCCGCAGCGCCTGCTCATCAGGATGCAGCCGGTGCATCTGCAGCAAAGCCAGGCTGCCGACCGGCGGCTGCGAGCGATCGCGCGACTGGCGCCCGGTGCCCTGCACGATGTTGGCGACGAATGACTCGTCGATCATCTCGCGGAACATCTCCAGGGCGTTGGCATAGCCGAGGGTCGGCTGGTCGAGCCCGATCATCCACGACATGAAAAAGCCGTCCCAGCAGAACACGGCATAGCCGCCTCGGAAACAGTTCCAGTCCCGGGCCACAGTGCAGATGACCCGCTTGTGTTTCGGTTCGTAGATCACGTTCCAAGCCAGGCAGCTCTGCATCGCCTCGTGCGCCTCGCGCAGCGGACCGCGGGCTTCGTGCGATCGGGCAAGACATGCAGCGGCCGCGGCGATCATGCGCTCCGCCTCGTCGAGCCTGATCATCCGGTTGGCGCTGATCACCACCGGCCGGTCCAGCCGCAGGGCCAGGTAAGGCGAGCGCTCCGGCAGGTTGGGATCCTCGCAGGGCTGACCGTCGGTATAAATCTGCAGAGGCTTGCCCGCCATGATGGCTGTCAACTGCTTGCGATTCGGCTGCACCACCAGGCCGGACCGATTCCACAGCATGTCGGCGCGAACCGTCAGAATTCGTTTCCAGGGTTCCTGCTGCAAGGGGCGCACCACCGCGCACCAGTCGTCGCCTTCGGCTGCGGTCTGCACGTCGAAGCGCGCGCCGCGGAGATTGACTTCAAGCTGCGTGTAGCTGCCGTCGTAGGCATGACGTCCCGGCAGCACGTCCACCGTGTCGCCCACCGGCAGCTTCTTATCCATGCTGGTGAGCTTGGTGCCGTGCGTGCGGCCGACGGACACCCGGCCGGGAAATACGTCGCCGTGCATCCAGACCAGCTTGTCAGGAGCAGCGAAACCGAATGTGACGCCCAGGCCCTGCGGCAACAGGACGTGCCGCAACACGCTGCGCGTATCCCACGTGTTCCAGCCGCGGGCCAGTGCGCCCTGCATGCCGTCGGCGGTTTGCAGACATTCACTGAGCAGACTCATCAGCGTGAAGTCCCGTGTAAAGACATCGAATCCGATCTCACGTTCACGCGAGGTTCCAGCGTTGCGTGGTCCCGTGTGCCCGCCGTGTCCGGCAGTTCGGCCAGTTGCGACCAGACGTTTTCAATTTCACGCAACAGATTCTTTGTCTGATCCGGATCGGGATTGGTCCAGGGCTGGCGACAGGGACCAAGGGCCAGGCCGAGCAATCTCAAGGACGCCTTCACCGCCGGCAGGCCGCCATAGCGCTGGAACACCGCGACCAGGTTCTGCAGCGTGGCCTGCGCCTGGCGGGCATCCGGATGCCGACCATAGTGATAAGCATCCACGATCTGCCGCCCCAGCGGTGAAGTCAGATTGAACGTGCCACCCACAAATCCCCGCGCGCCGCAACTGAGTGCGGACAACATCATCTCGTCGCGCCCATACAGCACCGCATGCGTTCCATCCGCCAGGCGCAGACAGCGGCTGTAGTCCATCAGATTGTCATGGGTGAACTTGAGGCCCGCGAAGTTGGGGATACATTCGATCGCGCGTTGGAGGTACTCGACGATGTTGACGCGGGCAAGACCCGCCACCTGTCCCAGGTGATAGTAGAAGAACGGCAATTCGGGCGCCGCTTCGGCGATGGAAGCGGACCAGCGGACCAGCGCTTCGATATCGCGCACGGGTACTGATTGATACATCGGGCCGACGGTCGAGAAACCAGCCACGTTGAACCGGGCGGCATGTCGAGCCAGCGTGCAGGCATCGTCGAGGCAGGTGTGGCCGACGTGGACGATGATGGGCGCCGAACGCCCCACCACCCGCACCCAGCGTTCAACCAGGGCCATGCGCTCCTCGAGCGTCAACAGCACGCCTTCGCCGGTGCCTCCGCACAGGTAAAAGCCCTCCGCGCCGCGGTTCAACAGACAAGCAGCCTGAGCCTCGACCGCGTCGAGATTCAAACACATGTCCGTGGACATCGGCGACAGAGGAGCGACATACAACCTGTTGCAATCGTTCATTTCCATGTTTCTGTGATACCCCGCATCGGTGATCTGTCTTATCTGGAGTGCGATCACAAGGTCTGTTTACTGTGGGTGATAGTACCACATCACATGGCTGATGTCAATAAATGATATATCGTATATGTGACATATAAAAATTTGTAAATAATGTATTATCAACTATTAATAAGTATTTTATTGTATCGTATGACATTATC
Source organism: Phycisphaeraceae bacterium (assembly GCA_020849625.1). Taxonomy (GTDB): domain Bacteria; phylum Planctomycetota; class Phycisphaerae; order Phycisphaerales; family Phycisphaeraceae; genus JADLFV01. Next base: position 11,925 of record JADLFV010000053.1, on the reverse strand, counting down.
TCTTGACAGATTCATTAAATGCAATATCATTGATACCAGTTCGGTTCAACTGTCTGGTTCACCTCAAGTAAAAAGATCGGAATGATGACCACCCCTGCGACCCACGCGACTGTTGCAACCTCGGCCCGCCATGCGGTGCGGTTGTCATCTTCAACGGCCACGCTCAAAGAGCAGGCTTACGCCCAAATCCGACACCGCATTGAAACCCAGCAACTGCAGCGCGGCGTCCGTATTTCCAATCGCAAGCTGGCCCAGACGCTGGGCATGAGCGCCATCCCCGTACGCGAAGCCGTCACGCAACTGGCGGGCGAAGGACTGCTGGAGCATCGGCCGGGCATCGGCACCTTCGTGGTCAATCCCGATCGCGATGAGATCGCAGAGATTTACGAGCTGCGCGAGCTGCTTGAATCGCACTCAGCCCGTCGGGCGGCGTCGGTCATCGGCAGCATTCACCTCGACCAGATGCATCAATCGATCGCGCTGATGAAACGGATCAACGAGCGCATCGGACAGTGCCGTAATCCTGACGAAGCGGACCGCCTGTATGAGCAGTGGACGATGGCGGACGCCTCCTTCCACCTGGCGGTGCTCGGCCGGGCTGGCAATCGCATGGCGATCAAGATGGTCAGCGGGCTGCGCCTGATGACGCGTATCTTCGGACACAAGGTGTCGCGGCTTCGGCTTCAGCATCTGGAGGTTCCCCTGCGCGAGCACGTGGCGATCCTGGAGGCCATTGAACAGCGGGACGCCATTCAGGCCGGTCGGCTGATGCGGAAGCACATTCGCGGCGGCCGCCGGATCGCCCTGCGCCGTGATGACATGCAGCGCCGCCTGGACATGGGCGGCCTGCTCGATCGAGATGGTTCACTGACCAAACTGGAACGCGAGATCACCCAGCTTCAGGAGCGCGATTAATCCGCATGCATGTTCCGTCGGCACGTGCCGGCGGCGAAATGAGTGACTTTGTTTTTTATCAACTGGAGGAAAAAATGAAAGTGCAGCAAGGAATCATCCAAAAACTGGCATGTGCGGCGGCGTCCGCGGTGATGGTCACCACGGTTTCTGCCAGTACGCTCTACAACAGCGCCCTGGTGCATTATGACTTCGAGACGCTCGGATCGGGCGGCGAAGTCACCGACTCCGGGCCCAACGGTGTTCATCTGGTCGCCGCCGGGGGCACAGCCAATCTCATCACCGGCGCCAACGGCGTCGGCAACGGCCTGCAACTGCCCGACCCGGTCATCCTCACCACCACCGGCACGACCAGCGATGACTCGATCCTCAACGTCACCCGCGACACGCCCTGGACCGTCGCCGCATGGGTCAAGCTGTCCAACGTCGGCGACCGCTTCTACATCGTCTCCAAGGTGATCCGCAACGTGCCCGGAGGCTCCGGCAGCACCGACCTGCGCGGCTGGTCGTTCGACATCAGCGCCAACACCGGCAAACTCTCGGCCATCTGGCGCTACGACAACACCCCGGTCTTGCCCATGACCGCCGCCGAGGCCCGCATCATCGTCGATACCACCGACCACTTCATCACCGACACCGACTGGCATCACGTCGCCATGACCTTCGATTATGACGAACTCGATGCCACCCGCGGCTTCCGCATCTACGTCGATGGCGATTTGGCGGCGATGACCACGACCAACCCCGGCCTGGCCGGCGCCAGCGACTGGGACTTGTCTGCGCAAAGCTCGCCCTTCAACCTCAGCGGGCGCTATGATGGGCAACTCAACGAAGGCGGCAGCGTGGATGACCTGGCGATCTGGAACTCAGTCCTGACGCCCACGGAAATCGCCTCGCTGGTGCCCGAGCCGGCCTCGGTCGTGCTGATGCTGGCAGGTGCGCTGAGCGTGTTTTCAGGCGGACATCGCCGAGCTGGAGAGACTCGGTGTTGAAGCTTCTCCTTCACGCCCGGCGAGACCTGACCGTCTCGCCCGGTTTTAACCTCGTTTCTTTTTCACAAGGAGAAGACTCATGAAGATTCGACAACGTCTCACTCAACTGTCAGCCGTGGTCACGGCCATGATGCTGATGGCGGCCGGCGCCTCGGCGGATTTGTTCGGCTCGGCGGTGGTCCACTACGAGTTCGAAACGCTGGGTGGAACCGGTGAAGTCACCGACTCGGGGCCCAACGGCGTGGACCTGCTCGTCGCCGCCGGCACAACCGCCAACCTGGTCACGGGCATCGTCGGCAACGGCATGCAAATCTATGATCCGGGCAATACCAACCTGGTGGTGCTGACCACCACCGGCACGACCAGCGACGACTCGATCCTCAACGTCACCCGCGACACCCCCGTCTCCATCTCCGCCTGGGTCAAACTTGAAAACGTCGGCGACCGTCTCTTTATCGCCTCCAAAATGATCCGCAACGTGCCCGGCGGCTCCGGCAGCACCGACCTGCGCGGCTGGTCCTTCGACATCAGCGCCAACACCGGCAAGCTCACCGCCATCTGGCGCTACGACAACACGCCGGATGTCGGCACCGTCGGCGAAAACCGCATCATCATCGATTCCACCACCCTCATCACCGACACCAACTGGCACCACGTCGGCCTCAGCTACGGTTACAACGAAGCCGATGCCTACCGCGGCTTCCAGATTTACGTCGATGGTCAGGCCTCGGGCATGACCGCCGTCAGCACCGGCCTGGCCGGCGCCAGCGACTGGGATCTGTCGGCCCAGGATGCGCCGTTCAACTTCGGCGGCCGCTACGACGCCCAGCTCAACGAGGGCGGCAACGTCGATGAGTTCGGCTTCTGGAATGCCACACTCACACCGCTGCAGATGCAGTCGCTTTACCTGTCAGTCGTGGCGCATGCCGGCGACGCCAACAACGACGGGCTGGTCAACCTCAGCGACCTGCAAATCCTCGGCGACAACTGGCAGTCCACCACGGCCGGCTGGTCCAGCGCGGACTTCAACGGCGACGAAGCGGTCAACCTCGCTGATCTCCAGATCCTTGGCGACAACTGGGGATTCGGCGCGGGCCCGGACCTCAGCTTTGATGAAGCTCTGGCGGCGGTCGGCATCGTCATTCCCGAACCGGCCACGATGGCGCTGATCAGCCTGGCCCTGCCGCTTGGCCTGCGTCGGCGCGAGAATCGTTAAGTCTGCAAAACCTCCTTACCGCGGGGGTCGCTCGATCGCGGCCCTCGCATTTGCTCTCGAACGGTCCTTACTTCGCAGCACATGCATGGAGATGCGTATCATGCCACGCCAACACGCTTTCACCCTGATCGAACTGCTGGTGGTGATTTCCATTATCGCCCTGCTGATCGCCGTCCTGCTGCCCGCGCTCAAGCAGGCTCGCGAGGCGGCCATCCTGACCCAGGACATCGCCAACGTGCGACAGATTTGCGTGGCCACCTTCGCCTATGCCAACGATGAGGACGGCAACCTGATGGCAAGGCCGAACATCACCGGCTGGCCGCATCTGATGCGGCGATGGAACGGCGCGGTGCCGGGTGGAAAATATGACCTGTACAAAACGTTTGTCTATCCCTATATGGGCCACGTGCGCGACGAGGTGATGTTCTCCAAGGGGCCCTGGCTGCGCGAGTTCCGTACGCCCGTGCAGTACCCCGAAAACGACATGGTGCAAAGCCATGTGACCTTTCAGTTTCATCACTATCCGCGCACCGCGGGCCTTGTGTGGCTGGTTGACCAGATTGACTTCAGCCGGGCTGACGTTGATCCCCGTTTCAACAAGAACGCACTCTGGTCCACTGTTACCTGGAGAGCAGTCAGCACACAGTTGTTTGCCGGTTACGACGTGACGCGGGATCAGCGGGCGGTGACCGGTATGACCGCCGCCTTCGGCGACGGCTCGGCCAAATGGGTGCCCTTCGGCGACATGGAGCCGTATTTCTACGCGACCCTCGAGTTCTGGCGGCCCAAGCAGCTTGGCACCTGGTGACCAGTCGTGGGAGGTTGACGGCTATTCCCGGTCATTCGTATCGACAACGATCCGTTGAGTTCAAGCACGGTAAAATAACCAGGTCATCCGTGTGCTCCGCGCAGGGTAAGGGGGTCGTCATGAATCGCACACCGATCGGATTGTCGCTGACGGTTGCTGTCGCCCTGTGTAGCAGTGCGGGGGTGTTGTCCGCCGCGAGGCCGGATGTATTCACGCTGGCCATCGTGCCCGACACACAGCAGGAGACGGTATCGACCTCGGGCCGGTTTAATAACCGAACGCAATGGCTTGCGGACCACAAGGACACGCTGAATCTGAAAATGGTGTTGCAGGTCGGAGACATGATGAACTGGGACACGCCGGATCACATCCAGTTCGTGCGCGCCGACCAGGGTCTTGACATCCTGGACAACGCGGGCATCCCGTATGCCCTGGCGGTGGGCAATCATGACACAGCCGCCGTGATGGAAGGCGGCAGCGCCGCGCCCGGCAACGTCAACACGAATCTGCGCAACACCTCCACTTTCAACAGTTTTTTCCCACCCGCCCGTTTCGCCAATCTGGGCGGCACGTATCAGGCCGGCAAGATGGACAACGCCTGGCAAACCTTTCGCGCAGGCAACCTGGACTGGCTGGTGCTCAACCTGGAGTTGTGGCCCCGCGCTGCGGCCGTGAACTGGGCCAAAACCGTGGTGGAGAATCACCCCGACCATAACGTGATCATCCTGACCCATCACTACCTCAACAGCAACAGCACCATCGGCCAAACCAACGGCGGCTACGGCGACAACAGCCCGCAATACCTGTTCGACCAGCTCATCAAGCAATACGACAACATCCGGCTGGTCTTCAGCGGCCACGTCGGCACGCACGGCTACCGGACCGACCAGGGGGTCAAGGGCAACAAGATCTATTCGTTGATGCAGACCTATCACGACAACAGCACCAATCCCGTCCGATTGCTCGAAATCGACGTGACCCAGGGCACCATGGCGTCGCGGATCTATGCGCCATGGGCCGACGAATACAAGAACGACGGCTCGACGTTCACCATCACCGGCGTGCAATGGGTGCCGGCCGTGCCCGAGCCTGCGTCGCTGAGCATGCTGGGTGTGGGAGTCTGTGTCGCGTTTCGCCGTTGCGGCCGATGACGCAATGATGCGCCTTCGTGATGGTAACGTCAATGGAAACAGTCATGAAGATGAATCGTTTGTTTCCGGCCTGGATAGCCGCAGTTGTATTGTGCCTGTTCGCCCATGAAGCGGGGGCGCTGCAAGTGCAGGTGGTGGACAAACCCGATATCCGTGAGGGCAATGATTATTACGTCGGCAATCGCGCGCCGCTGCAGCCCAGTCCATTGATGAAGCTGCCCATCGGCGTGATCGAGCCGGCCGGTTGGCTGCGGCGGCAACTGCTGTTGCAGGCTGAGGGCGAAGTGGGGCATCTGCCGGAATTGAGCAAGTTCGTGGCGGATCCTGAGACCAGCGCCTGGGCCAGTGGGACGGGCGAGGGCGAGCATCCGTGGGAAGAGGCGCCGTACTGGCTCAAAGGCTACGGCGACATGGGCTACCTGCTGGGTGATGAGCAGATCATCGCCACCGCCCGGCGCTGGATCGAGGGCGTGCTGGCCAGTTCGCGCGACGACGGCTGGTTCGGGCCGGTCGCCAATCTCACATCGCAACGGGCGTCGGTCAACTCGCCGGGGACAGCGCAGAATGCGATCGACTTCTGGCCGCACATGCCGATGCTCAATGTGCTGCAAAGCTGGTACGAATACTCAGGCGATCAGCGCGTGCTGGAGGTGTTGAGCAAGTACTTTCGTTTTCAATTGAATGTGCCGGACGAGCAGTTCCTGTTGCCCTACTGGCAGCAGCAGCGCGGCGCGGACAACCTGGAATCCGTGCACTGGCTGTACAACCGCACGGGCGAACCGTGGCTGCTGGAGTTGGCGGAGAAGATTCACCGCCACACGGCGGGATACTGGAAGGGCGATCCGCGCGGCTGGCATGGCGTCAACATCGCCCAGGCTTTCCGCGGGCCGGCCCAGTTCTGGCAGCAGTCGCACGATCCGCAACATCTGCTGCAAACCGAGCAGCTTTATCAGCAGGTGCGCCATCTCTATGGCCAGGTGCCCGGGGGCATGTTTGGAGCTGACGAGCGCGTGCGCGAGGGATTTGGCGACCCCCGGCAGGCGACCGAGACGTGCGCTATGGTGGAGATGATGCGATCGCATGAAATGCTGCTGCAGATCGAGGGCGACGTGCGCTGGGCTGATCGCTGCGAGGACGTGGCGTTTAATTCGCTGCCGGCCGCGTTCACCGCCGACCTCAAGGCCCTGCACTACATGACTTCGCCCAACATGATCGAACTGGACGAGCGGAGCAAGAGCCCGTCGATTCTCAACCGCGGCAACATGTGCCAGTACAACCCGTACAAGTTCCGCTGCTGCCAGCACAACGTGTCGCACGGCTGGCCTTACTTCACTGAGCATCTCTACTTGGCAACTTCCGGGGGTGGGCTAGCAGTGGTGCTTTATGCCCCGAGCGCGGTCAAGGCCAAGGTCGGCGACGGCACGCAGGTGCGGGTGGCGCAGGACACGCAATATCCATTTCGGGAAGATGTGCTTCTGAAACTGGAAACGGACAAGGCGGTCGAATTCCCGCTTTTCCTGCGGATTCCCGGCTGGTGCGAGAATGTGCAGTTGTGGATCAACGGCGAGCAACAGACGTTAACAGCCCGGCCCGGCGCGTACGTGCGCATCAATCGAACGTGGGCAGACGGCGATCAGGTGAAGCTGCACTTGTCGATGCCGCTGCGCGTGCAGCGTTGGCCGGGCAATCACGACAGCGCCTCGGTGCAGCGGGGCCCGCTTACTTTTTCACTGAAGATTGTTGAAAACTGGGAGAAACTGATCCCCGACGCGCAGAAGCCGCAGTGGCCGGCGTGGAACGTTCGGCCGGGCAGTCCCTGGAACTATGGCCTGGTGCTGGATGACGGTCAGTTTGAAGTGATGCAGACTTCGTGGCCGGATGATGACCAGCCGTTCGCCTGGGAGGCGGCGCCGGTGGTGATCCGAGCCAGGGCTAAACGTATCGCGCAATGGCAGGCGGATGATCTGGGCGTGGTCGGCCTGCTGCCGGCGTCTCCGGTCAGGGTCGAGGGGCCTGCCGAGTCGATCGAGTTGATTCCCATGGGAGTCGCCCGGCTGCGGATCAGCCAGTTTCCGGTTGTTGATGCGGGCCATTGAATCGGAAGTGTTGCAGTGAGTCTGCGATGATGAGATAACGCAACACCATCATGATTGATACGCAACAAACGTTGTCTGAAGTTCGAACGACCAAGGTGTCCAGCATGATGAAATGGCTGATGTTCGCCGGGGTATCGCTGGCGTGGTGCCCGGCGCTGCTGGGCGCCTCACCGGTGGAGGACTGGGTCGCATGGAACAAGCAGGTCACGATTGCGCATGATGTGCCGCAGGGTGCGTGCATCGGGATGCAGGGCGATGTGATTCTGATCGCCGGGGGGATTGTGCAGCGGGACGGGCAGTCACATTACAGCGATCGTGTTGCGGTGTGGATGATCAATGGTGATGGTCAAGTGCATGAGGCCGCAACAGACACGCTGCTTCGGCCGATGGCGTATGCCGCGGCGGTCGCCACGCCGCAAGGTTTGTTGTGCCTCGGCGGTGAGAATGACGACGGGCCGACGGATCGGATCGTGCTGTTGCGATGGGACGCTCAGCGCAACGAGGTTGTCGTCGATACCGATTGGCCCGCCCTGCCGCATCCCACGACACGAGCCGGTGGGGCCATGCTGGGCGGAAGGATTTACCTGGCGGCCGGGCTGGTCGATGGTCAGCGCTCGTCGCAGTTGTTGTCGTTGTCGCTGGATGAAGCGGCGCGATCCTGGCAGGAGCATGAATTCCTTCCGGGTGAGGCTCGCTGCGATGCGGTACTGATTCGCCAGGGCGCGGCCGAGAGCAATTGTCTTTTTCTGATCGGGGGTACGTCCGAAGCCGGGGCATTGAGCGATGCTTACCGATTCGATCCCCGCGATCGCAGTTGGCAGACGATTGCGAATCCACCCGTTGCACTGGGCCATCCCATCGCCACCACGCTGGGCTCGGCGCACCTGCTGGTGGCTGACCGCGCTGCGCCCAGCGCAACGTGGCTGGCGTACCAGACCATCACCGACACCTGGATCGATGCGCCGCTGCCGGCCAACGAGATTCATCATGCGCAGGCTGCGCTCACGCTCGACACCGGCGTAGTTCTGCTGGGCGACAAGGATGGTGCTCAAGCAGTCATCGTGGGCAGACTCACCCCGGCCGGCACCAGCTTCAAAGTGCTGGACTATATCGCGGTGGCTGTGTACATGCTGGCCATGCTGTTAATCGGGCTGTATTTCACCCGCCGCAATCAGAGCACGCACGAGTATTTCCTGGCCGGCAACCGCATCCCCTGGTGGGCGGCCGGGCTGAGCCTGCTGGCCACGCAGGTCAGCGCCATCGGGTTCATGGCCGTGCCCGCCAAGAGCTTCGCCACCAATTGGGCTTATTTCCTCGGGGTTTTCACCTGGTTCCTAGTGGTGCCGGTCGTCAATCGCTTTTACATCCCGCACTTTCGACGCTTCAACGTCGCCAGCGCCTACAGCTATCTGGAACAGCGCTTCAACGTGCTGACGCGAATGCTGGCGGCCCTGGCGTTCTGCCTGCTGCAGATCGGGCGCCTGGCGGTGGTGATGCTGCTGCCGGCCATGGCACTGGCGACGGTCACCGATCTGAGCATGATCACTTCCATCCTGCTGATGGGCGTGATCGCCACCATTTACACCATGACCGGCGGCATGCACGCGGTGGTCTGGACGGACGTGGTGCAGGCCATCCTGCTGATGGGCGGCGCTTTGCTGGCCGTGGTGGTGGTGCTGTGCAGCCTGGACGGCGGACTGGGCCAGTTCACCGACATTGTCGCCGCGGACGACAAATTCCGCCTGGTTCTGCCCACCATGGACATCGCGGCCGCCTCCGCCTGGGTGGTCATCGTCGGCAACATCTTCTCGCGACTGTCCGGGCTGACCTCGGATCAGACCATCATCCAGCGTTACCTGATCACGCCCGATGTCCGCAGCGCGCGACAAGCCCTGTGGGTGGATGTGGCCACCAGCGTGCCCTGGGCCATCATCGTCTTCATGCTGGGCACCGCACTCTATGTGTATTACAAAGTCAACCCCGCCATGCTGCATCCGGGTGTGGACACCGACGGCGTGGTGCCGCTGTTCATCGCACAGGTCTTTCCGCCCGGCATGGCGGGTCTGATGATTGCCGCCATCTTCGCGGCCGCCATGAGCACCCTGGTCGCTTCGCTGCACTCGACCGCCACCGTCATCGTCAGCGACTTCTACGCCCGCTTCATCCCATCCAGCAGTGAAAAAACAAACCTGTGGCTGGCCAAAGCCCTGGTGCTGGTGCTCGGCCTGTTCGGATCGCTGCTGGCCATCTACATGGCGCAGATGGGCATCAAGTCCATCTGGGACCAGTTCATCACCATCGTCGGTCTGTTCGTGGGCGTGCTGGCGGGCCTGTTCATCCTTGGCGTCTTCACCGTGCGCACCGACGGCTGGGACGCCCTGATCGGCGCCATCGCCGGCGTTGTCGCCACCTTCTACGTCAGCGTTTACACCCGCATCAGCTTCTTCCTCTACCCGGCCGTCAGCATCATCGTCTGCGTGGCCGTCGCTTACCTGCTCAGCTTCACGCCGCGCCAACGGCAACTGGACCCGAGCCTGACCGCCTATGCCGATAAGGCATGAAAAGGAGCATCGCATGTCGTCTCGCCTGATCGTGATCGTCCTTATCACCGTGCTCGCCGGACATGCCGCCGCTGTGCAACCCAAACCGCTCGTGCTGACCTACAACCACGACCGCGACGTGCCGCTGCCGTTCATGGTCGGTGGCTCGGACCTGGCGTTCATGGACTTCAACGGCGACGGCTTGAAAGACATCCTAGTGTGTCCCAACGGCAATCAATTGCTGCTTCGCCGTAATATCGGCACCCCGACCGAGCCGCGCTTCGCCAACGTGTATGAGGAAGAAGAGATCGCCATCAACGATCCACGCATCGGGCGCTTCTTCACGCTCATGCAGCATTCTGGTCTGAATCGGCCCATGCAAATGCCGGCTGTTATCTGCTTCCAGAAACATGCCGGCATCAAAGACATCGGCGGCAAAGACCTGCCCTTGAATCTGTTCATACCGCAGCGGCAACACGACAAGGTGACCTGGCAAGTCATCCCCGCCCTCTGGCCCGACGGCACGCCCCTTGCCGCGTTCGCCGACTCGTGGATGGGCCCCAGCCTCACCGTGGTGGACTGGGACGCTGACGGCAAGGATGACCTGCTGGTGGGCGACTGGCGGCCGAGCGTGGCACAACCCAACGGCAAATACACCGCAGGTTACAACCACCCGCAGGAAAGCTGGAATCCCTACGCCGGTCAGGTCTGCCTGATGCGCAACGTTTCCGACGGCGAGCGTCTGACGTTCGACAAGCCGCGCGTGGTCAATGCCGATGGCAAGCCGATCAAAACCTACGGCTTCGTGTATCCGCGCACGCAGGACATCGACGGCGACGGCCTGTTCGACCTGGTCATCGGCGAGCAGCGCCCCGGTCTGCGCTGGTATCGCAATGTCGGCAGCATAGATCAACCCCGCTTCACCGCGGCTGGCATGCTCGGCGATGCGGCCGGCGACCCGATCTACAGCATCATGGCGCTGCGGGCCTACTTCGAGGATCTCAACAGCGACGGCACCCCCGAGATGATCACCACCAGCTACATGGCGTTCACCATGGGCCTGCTGCGCTTCGATCGCGTTGGCGGCGGCACGGACCTATCGCACGGCTGGAACTACGTCGGCATGTTGCCCATGAAAGGCAGCAAGGACACGCCGCTGTCGGGACAGGGCATCTGCACGGTGGAAATCACCGACTGGAACGGCGACGGCGTGCGCGACCTGCTGATCGGCGCTGAGCCGGGCACACCCATGATCGTGATCAACGAAGGCAGCAACCAGCAGCCGGTGTGGGACATCCCGCAACGGTTGAAGTTCGTCGATGGCAAGCCGCTGGAGTATTACGGCATCGAAGTCGGGCGCGGCTCGGTGTGGGGGCCGATCGAGTTTTACCTGGAACGCACGTTGCCAAGACTGGCCGACTGGGACGGTGACGGAACCGAGGACATCGTCACCGGCTCCATGGCGGCCCGCCTGTTGTGGCTACGCGGTCAGCGCATCGAAGGCGAGCTGCGATTCGAACAGCCACGGGCCATGACCATGCACGGTAAGCCCTTCGACGTGGCCCATCGCGTGCAGCCCGTGGTGCGCGACTTCAACGGCGACGGCAAACTCGATGTCGTCGCGCTCGATGCCGATAACGTCGTCACGCTCTGGCTCGGCAGCGGCAGCGATGAACTGCGCGATCCGCAGCCGTTCTTCGGACCCGATGACAAGCCCCTGCAACTGAATCCCGCCAAGCTCAGCGTCACCAGCGGAAGGCGCGGCCTGGGCATGATCGACTGGGACCTCGACGGCACGCTCGACCTGGTCACCTATGACGCCTTTGGCCCCACCGTCTGGGGCGGTTATGTGCGCCTCCGCCGCGGCGATCCGCAAAAGCCCTTGCACTTCCTGGCACCAGTGGATCTGTTTGAAAAAATCTCCCACCACAACGGCGGGGTCACCTTCGTCGATTGGAACGAAGACGGCATCATGGACATCCTCGTCGGCGGCGATCACACCCACCTGGGCTTCCACGATCAGCCGCGCGGCCAGTTCTTCGTCATGGACGGCCGCGACCTGCCCATCCCACCCGCCAGACGTTAGAGCAAACCAATTCCAAGCGTAGCGCGTTCGGCGCTTGTTAGGTGTTGCGCCCCGGGCTGCGATCCGGTAGCTTTCTCTGCGGACACTTGTCTCACCGTGCAAGGAGCTACGGATGGCCCGACCT
>JADLFV010000052.1 GCA_020849625.1 Phycisphaeraceae bacterium | reverse complement strand
GTCGGGCCATCCGTAGCTCCTTGCGCGGTGAGACAAGTGTCCGCAGAGAAAGCTACCGGATCGCAGCCCGGGGCGCAACACCTAACAAGCGCCGAACGCGCTACGCTTGGAATTGGTTTGCTCTAGGGCAACCAGGCACGGTGTCAGAATTTCCGAGACGCATGCCCATTCATTGCTGCGATGGCTTGCGTCGCCCCCGCCGGAAAGAAGAACATATTTAACTTAAATATGTTCTTCTTGTGGGCGGTATTTCTGCTGGAAATAAGGGATGTGGGGGGAGCGGCGCGATCGACGTGATCATTGCGATTGCGCCCTCGGACAGGGTCGCTCACGTGGGGCTGCAGCAGCTCACTCGGCTAACTGGTCGGCGAAGCGGCGCAGGGGGCGGCTGAACAGTTCGCGCCACAGCAGGCGCGGCCGACGCAAAAGCGACAGCGGACCCCGCCAGTGTCCGTGCCGGCGCAGCAGGGTAAGGCGCTGGCGGATCTCCCGGCCTGTGTGCGGAATCTGCCGCAGCACCACCGCCAACGGCAGCAGCACCATCCCCGCACCCGGGATCGACATTCGCCGCAGCACGCGCCACACATCCACCGGACGGGCCGTGCTCACCAGCACCACCGAGGCCAGGGCCATCGGCCCGAAGCGGAGCGCAAACGTGCGCAACAGGTCCACCACGCGGGCTGGATCGCGATGCCACAGATAGCTGGCCGCGGTGAAAACGAACCAGCCCCACGCCACTGCCGGCAACGTCCAGAGCACCGCCTGTCGCGGGCCCAGCCACAGGGCGTACGCCAGCGTCAGCGCGAAGATCACGATCAGCAGATCCCAGCGCTCAAGCATCAGCGGCACGATGGATGCTGCCAGCAGCGCGCTGAGGCGCAGGGCCGCCGGCCGCACGCCTCGCACGCGCCGCCGTCGCGCATCAGCGTCACGCCGCACAGTCGGCAACACGACAACATCGCCATCCGCCTTGCCGGTCAATCGCCCAGCCAGCAGCGCGCCCGCGGCTGCCCCGCCCAGGCGCAGCGGCCACTCGGCGACCCACAGTCCCCACAGGAAGGGCTCATTCGCATCACTGGTGCCGAAGTAGATTTTCAACGGTGCGCCCAGTCCCGCGCCCCACTCAAACAGCATGGCTGCCAGCAGAATGCCCAGCCGCCGATGCACCGCGCCGCCCGCCGCGCCGCCGACCGCGCCCAGCAGTCCGGCAATCGCCAGCACCAGCGGCAGGTATGGCACACCCACCTGGATCAGCAGCACCAATCCATACACCGCGCCCAGCAGCGCCACGCAACGCCAGCGACCCTTTTGACCGGCCAGCAGGGCGATCACCGCGCCGTCCAGCAGCGCTTTGGGCCCGCAGTGCGACAGCGAGCTGTAATGGCCCAGCAGCATGAGCATCAGCAGCACGATGGTGGTGCCGCCGAAGACCATTATGGCGGTCGCCGCTCCCACGCGGCCAAGCTCGCGCGGGGTGAACAACGGGCGAACGCGATGCCGCGGCGTCAAGGTCATCGGCCGATTCCGAAGCGGGCGACCAGGTCATCGAACTGCTGCTGCTTTTCGGCGCTCGGCTGCTTGCCGCCGAAGGTCAGGAATACCTTGAAGGCCGAGTCGCCCTGGTGGTTGAAGAACTGGAAGCTGAGCGTGGGCACGTTGTCCATGTGGCTGGGCTTTCGCACGGCGAAGGCGCCGGCGATGGTGGTTGTGCGGATGTGCATATCCAGCGACTTGGTCTGCACGTTGAAGTAGTCGCCCCAGGTGCTGAAGCTGCCGAAACTGCCGAAGCACTCCAGCGTCACCGACCCGTTGCTGGCCACCACGTGCACGTCGCCCAGTAGCTCGAAAGCCCGCACCAGTTCTTCCCAGCGCCCGCCGTCCAGTTCGATGGCTGCCTCCGGGGGCATGGCGCGGATGACTTCGACCTCGGGCACGCCCAGCTTGCGGGCCAGCACCACGGTCATGGCGCTGCGGTCGGCTTCACGGGCGGCTCGAATCTCACTTCGGCGGTCGGTCGCGGTGGCGGTGGGCATGGCAAAAAACTCCTGAAAATAAAGGTCAAACGCTCAATCGCCCGGCCGATCGTCGGTCAGGCCGTGGAAGTTCTCACTGTGGATCAGTTCCACGTGCAGGTCGAGGTAAAGCTGGTTGAAGTAGCCGATGTGTGGCGTCAGCCAGCGGTCGTCCCGCTGGTTGAGGAAATCGCGGAACAGGTAATACTCGCCCTGCCCGTCGCGCAGCGGCCAGCCTTCGAACAGGAAGTTGGCGTAGTGCTCGTCCTTGGTTTTCAACTCATAGCGCCGCCCGTTGAGATACTTCAGGTCCACGTTGTAAACCCAGTTGCCGCCGGGATGGCGCAGTTGTTGCATGTTCTGCGGCCGGCCGTCGAGGTTGTCAGCCGAGGATGTGCGATAGGAGATCGCGTAGTCATTCTGCGGATAGCCGAGGATAGCCGAGGGGCATTGCATGATGTCGAGGTTGGGCAGGTAGTAGCGCAGCGCGGCCGGTAACTCGTTGGGATACCGCGATTCGTCGGTCGGATCGGCGTCCCAGTGGCGCGAGCCGTCCGGCTCGAACAGGGCTGAATCGACAAAGGGCAACCGCTGTTGGTTGTCGGTGACGTAGCTGCCCAGCACGCCGGCCAGTTGCCGCAGCGTGCTGCCGCACCAGGCGCTCTGGGCACATTCGCGGCTTTGCTGAGCACCGGCATCAGCAGACCCATCAGCAGCGCGGTGACCGAGATGACCACCAGCAGTTCGATGAGCGTGAAACCGGAAGCGATTTTTGATTGAGGATTGAGGATTTTTGATTGGATGGCGCGCGGGGCCGTCGGTCGGCCCGCAATCCAAAATCCAAAATCCAAAATCTCATCACCGAGATCGCCTGCGCCCCAACGCCGCCAGTCCGACCAGCATCATCGCCGCGACGGTCGGCTCGGGCGCCACATCGATCCACAGGTACGGCCGCAGCGCCTCGTTGGGTGAGCCGACCGCAGAGGAAGCAAACGTCGGCGCCACGAAGGAGATCGCGTCAGCCCGCAGCAGCAGGCCGCGGTTAGCCAGGTCGCCGTCGAGCCAGTCCCGCACCACGTCGGTCAGTTCGAAGTTGAACCACTGGTTGACGGCATTGATGGTGGTGGTGGCCGCGGCGTTACCGCTGTTGTAGGTCGCATCAACTCCGGGCCGGGTGGACCAGGTGACCGTCGCTTCATCCCAGGCTGCATCGGGCACGAACGCGCTGACATTCAGAGGCGAACCGGCCGCGGGGCTGTCGCTGAAGGCGGAGGTCAGCGAGTAGAGGTACAAGCGGGCTTCGATCACGTCCCCGGCCGCGATGGCGGGCAGATTGTCGAAGCGGATCAACGTCTCGACGTCGTGCGAGCCGCCGGCGTTGGCAGCCCCGATCATGGCGCCGTAGCCACCGCTGTTGAAGTTGGTGGTGCTGAGGAAGGAATAGACAAAGGTGTCGGCGCTGGCCGATTCGTCCGGCTGCAGCGTGATGGCAGCCGAAGCGGCCGAGACCAGCCAGAGGGTGAGGGCGGCGGCAGCCGCCGTGCGGTGAAGCTGAGTGAACATACACATAACTCCTTCTGACGCATGTAATCCGGGAAACTGCTGTTGGTGGATGCGTGTTGTGCGGGGCCTGCGACCCTGGTGTTCCCCGGCATGGGCGTCGGTTGTGGGGGGCGGTGGTTTTTCCGGCACCGCCCCAAAAAAGCAATTGAGACACAATCTCAACAACCTGGGCCGAGTTTATTGGATTCTGTGGGACTGTCAAGGGGTTTTTGAGAATTGATCTCAAATTGTTGCTGAAAGCCGACAATCGTTGCTCACCAAAGCGAAGCGATGTGATTCATCGCTTCAAACGCGGGCAGCGCTTGCCGGTTCAACTGTGGGGCGGGACTGAAAGGATAACGCTTGAACCACCGTAATAGCCGGGGTTTGTGATCGTTCAGCGGTGGATCATTCCATCTCCTGCAGCGCTTTGCGGGCCTCGGCGCAGGCCAGCTCGGCGTCGGGATATTCATCCAGCAGCTTCTGGTAATTTTCCTTGGCCAAGTCCAGGTTGCCCGCCTGCTGGTAGTTGCGGGCCAGGCACAAGGTGGCGTTGGCGTCGGCCTCGGCCTGCTGCACGCGGATGGTGCGGCTGATTGCTTCGTCGGCGTCATACTCCGCCAGTCGGGCGGCTGCTGCCTTTCCCGCTTCGCTGTCACCGGCCAGGCGCTTGAGCCAGTCGTAGCACTTCCACGCGGCGTAGTAATCCTCCAGTTCATGAGCTTTTTCCGCCCGGGCCAGTTTCGCCGCCACCAGGCGCGGATTGCTGGCTGCGGCGCTGTCGGCGGCATCGGCAGCATTCGGGGCCGCGGTCGGCGGTGGAGCGAGCAGTGCTTCGGCCAGCTTTTTGATCGCCACGGCCGACTTCGGGTCTGCCGCTAGGGCTGCCTGCCACTCCTGCTTGTCTGAGGCCTGCACCTGCACCTTGCGCATCAACAATGCCACAGCCATACGCACCTTGCGGTCGGGCAGGGCCTCCACATTCACCTGGGCGGCATGTTTGAGCACAGCCGCGAAATCCCCGCCGTCCAGAGACTCGTTCGCCTGAGTCAGCAACGCCAAGGCCTCATCGCGCAGCGTTTGGTCCACCGGCTCGGGCAATTGCGACGGATGCTTCTGCACAACTTCGCGCAGGGCTTCGTCGATCCGTGCCGGGTGGCCGGTCCAGAACACTTCGCCCTCGGGTGTGAGGATGAACACGCGCGGAATGCTGTCCACGCCCCAGGCACCGGCGATCGATTTCTCATTGACCTGTGGCCAGGGGATTGTGTGGGCGCGAACGATCTTGACCAGATCGCCGCGATCGCTGTCCAGGCTCACGCCGACAAACTCGACGCCTCGCTCATGGGTTTAGCGATAAAGATCAAGCTTGTGCGGCAACTCCTGCATGCACGGCCCGCACCAGGTGGCCCAGAAATCCACCACCACGATGCGACCGGCCAGCAGTTCGCTGGTGATCAGCTCGTTGTTGATGGTTTTCCAGTCGATCCGCGGCCGATCGCCGACCTTAACCTCCGCACCGGCGGCGCTTGCGGTCAGCAGGATCAACACCAGACAGAACCCACGGTTGAGATGGCGGATCACGGTTGTGTCTCCCGGTGGCAGATGATAAACAGAGTTGACTGGGTTGATCTTAACTGCTCCGCCCCCGGCTGAACAGCCCAATTGGCGGTTTTGCGGCATAACCGGAATGATTCGCCGCAGAGATCGCGGAGGACGCAGAGAAGGCCATTGATTTGCGAACAAACCTTTATGTTGTGCAATCCGACAAACCCTCAGTGTCTCGATGCAACACTCTGCGAAAATCCGGTCACGTCAAACATGCTCATAAATCCTTACCTCTTCTGAACCTCCGCGTGCTCTGCGCCCTCTGCGGTGAATAATCCGGGATAAAGCCCCGGTTTTGTCCCCTTTGCGGCCGCGGCGGCCGGTCGTTAAAATGCCCTGCTCGACTCACCCCCCCCCCCCGGAACCCCGGCCCCCATCCCCGGGCAGGCCGGCCGACCTCGGAAGGACGCAGCAGCATGTACGCAATAATCGAAGACAGCGGCACCCAGATCAAGGTCTCCGAAGGCGACGTGATCCGCATCGCCGCCCGCGAGCTTCCCGCCGACGCCGCCACCGTCACCTTCGACCGTGTCCTGCTGGTGGGCGGCACCGAGGGCGAGGCAAAAATCGGACAACCCAATCTTCCGGGGGCCAAGGTCACTGCCGACGTGCTGGGTGAAGGCCGGACCGACAAAGTCTCCGTGGTCAAGTTCCGCCGCCGCAAGACCTACAAGCGCATGAAGGGCCACCGCCAGGACTACATGCAGGTCAAAGTCACGTCGATCCAGGCGTGAGGTGATTTGCGAATTTAGATTATAGATTTGCGAATTGGGATGTGATGCACGGCGCGATCGCTGCGCGGCGATGACGCCGGTCACCCGTTTAGCCGCCGCGCCCACGCGGCGAGCGCCTTCTAATCATTCAGCGTGCGAGCCTGCTCGCGCTTCCTACCGCGGACCCTGCGGCGGATACTTGGCCAGCATTTCTTCCAACGTAACGTTCGGCGGCGCGTTGCGCAGCAGGTAATTGCGCCAGCCGTCGGAAGTCTTGACGAAGAACAGCGCCGCGTATGTACCCTTGGCGCCAGGAGGGCCGGGGAACTTGGCCGCGGCGCCTTTGTCTGCCACAACGACGTCGCTTATCTCGATCACGTTAATCGGCTTGCCGTCGTTTTTCTCCCGGTAACTTTCGCGTATTTCCAGAGCCAGATGCGGCAGGGCATCAATCCAACCCGGTATCACCTGATCCGTCGCCAGCTTCGCAAACGCCGCATCGTCCTTGTCCCGGATCGCCACCATCAACTCACGGGCCAGGTCTTCGACGATAATCCGGTCGCGGTGTTGCTCCGCAGACAATTGGGCGGCAGCATCGGTGTTGGCCGGGTCAGCGTTCGATGGAGGGGCATCGGCCGGGGCACTGCCGCGCAGATCCTGGAGAAACTTGCGATCCGATTTGGCGATGTTCGGGATCAGCAGGTCCGGCTCACTCCACTGCGGGTCCTTCGACCAGCGCACCCATTGGCCGTCGAACGACGGATCACCGTGCTGGCCGTTCCACCACGTACCCCATGCTTTCCAGTCATCGCCGAAGTTCTGCCCCGTCAGACGAACCAGCGAAATCTGCGCCCACCAGTGCGTATTCAGGTTGCCGTGGTAGAGCAGGGGAATCATCTGCGGCACACTTTGCGTATCACCCATAAGGCCCAGAGCGCGGATCGCCATCCAGCGGTCGCGGTTGTCCTTCTCTGCCCGGTCAAAGGCGATGGCCCGTAGCGATTCGAGGCCCTTCTGCGAATGCAGGGCGGCCAGGGTACCGATGGCGCTGTAATACTCCCGGCTGCGTGGACCCTTAAGGGCGTCGATGGCGCGGGTTTCGAGCTGGGCCTTTTCCTGATCCGTCCACCCGGCGAACGTGCGACGGTCAAAGTAGCTGCTGAACTGCCGATTGGTCCACTCCAGCACCAGCCGCTGATCCGCGTTGAGCAGGGCGTCGTTCGAGCTGACACCCCGCGCCGCTAGCGAAGGCGTGTCGCCGCCCGGCGTCGCCGCGGCACCCGCCTGCGACAACACGGCTGCGGGCTGCGTCGCGTGCCCCCGTTTGAGCGACACATTCTGGAACACCACCGTCTGGTACGGCCGCACTTCCTGGCGGAAGCCCTTAAGCTGGTCGAGCGTCAGGCCCTTGAACTGGCAGGTAATGGAACGAGCGTCCGGCGTGCTGGCGCCGGTGCTTCCGGTGGGCAAATACTCTTTGTCATTGCGATCGATGGCCACGATCCGCACCTCCCATGAGGCAGATGAGCTGACAGCCGCGGTGACGTGGACACTGCCGTCTTGTTCGTAAGCGGGGGCCAATGCGATGTTGTGTTCGCGGTTGTTGCCGCCCATGGCCATGGAGCCCGAGCCGACCGCCGTGTTCACCGCTTGCCACGGGCAGACCGCCACGTCAACGATCACCGTGGTGGCGTCGAGCGTTTTGTCCTTGGCGATGGCGAACGACCAGCAGGTCAGGTCTTCAATCTCTTTTCCTCTGCGGATAGCTTTGAACGAACCGCTGTGATGTGCATCGGGGAAGGCAAGGACCACGCTGGGGTGTTGCTCGTGGTCGGGCGTGACCCGGACCGCCACCGCATAGACCCATGAATCCTCCGTCCAGCTGATGCCGCCATATTCATCGAGCAGATCGTCACCCGTCGCTGTGCCATCGGGCTTCCACCAGGTCCAGTCCTTGGCCCAGGGATTGCTGATACCGACCAATTCGACTGTCGCGCCGTCGATCGTGGCGCTGAGACCCGATGACACCGGTGTGGTGTTTGCCTCTTGCGGGGCAGCGGCGCGGAGCATGGCCAGCGGTGCGGCAATCAGCAGGCACAGTGCGGCGGCGGCCAGCATCACGCGGCGCGTGACCGCCTTGCGACACTTGCGGGGGTCGAGGATGGCCAGAAGACGGCCTTCCAGCGCTGACGGGCGGGCCATGGCGATCGAGGCGTAGGCGGACAATGCCGGAGCCCGCAGGCCGGCCGCCAGGTCGAGCAACTGCTGGGCGTAGTCCGACCCCCGGAAGTGGCCTTCCGCCGTCAGCACCAGGTCGTCGCAGGCTGATTCGCGCAGCGTGCGCATACGGTGCAGAGCCCACCAGGCCAGGGGATTGAACCAGTGCATGGCGCAGGCGAGTTGGGCGAGCACGTGCATCAGGCAGTCGCGGCGTTTGACGTGTCCCAGTTCGTGCAGCATCACCGCACGGCGCTGGGCGGCTGACCATTGATCGGCTTCCGCGGGCATCAACAATTTGGCTCCCGAAAAGGCTCCCCAAGTCATGGGCATCGTCCGCTGATCACTGCGCAACAGCACGACGGACCGGCGAAGCTGCAACTGCGAGGCACACTGATCCAGCAGCGAACGCCAAGAACCATCGTTGATCACCTTGCAACGCCGCTTCAGCAGGGCCAGACTCAAACTGCCCATCAACAGCGGCAGCAGGCAAATCACTGCGCCCGCCAGCCACACTGTCCCGATCCATGCCGTCCAATCGAACCTGGGGACGGGTTGGGTCATGCCGGCTGAAGCCGGCACGCCGGATGAGGGTGCAGCGGGTGGAACATCCAACGCTGGTTGATCCACCGGCGCGGCGGTGACGGCGGGGCTAATCGGCTGTACATTCCGGGTGCGGGGGCGAGCGGGCAGTGCATTCCACTGCGGCAGGGAGACGGCCAACAAGGGCAGCAACAGCACAGCCAGCGTGCTCAGCATCAGCACCAGGTGCCGCGCTGCCGCCGATGCGCGTCGCAGCAACAGCACCAGCAGATGCCCGGCCGCCAGGACGGCCGCGCCTTTGAGGGCCAGGTCGAGCAGCGAGGCGTTGAGCAGTTCGTGTGACATGGGAAGCCTCCGGTTGGATGACAAATCACGAAACTTTTGGCATTCGTCATTGATTCGTCATTCGAATTTAGCAGCAAAGCTGCCGTTGAATCCGTCGTCATTCGTCATTTTTATCAACGTCCCTGATTGCGGGCCTGTGCGATGGCGTTCTGAAGTTGGCGAAGCTGTTGCGGCGAGATCTGCGTGCGCGGGTTGGACAAGTGCGCCACCACCGCGTCTTCCAGTGAGCCGGCAAAAAACGTGTCAATCACATTGTTCAGGGCGACCGTGCCCGCTTTTTTCCGAGGGCGGATGGGCGCATAAATGAACTCCCGCCCGTCGATTTTGTGTTTGAGGTGTCCCTTCTCCTCCAGGATGCGCAGCAGCGTGCGCACCGCGGTGCGGCTGGGCGGGTCGGGGATCTGCTGCCAGACCTCGGTGGCCGAGGCTTCCTTGCGGCGATAGACGACCTCCATGATCTGCTGCTCGCGTTTGGCCAGCGGCGCATTGCGGGGCATGAGGAGGCTCCTTGCCGGCGAGGGGCAAGTGCCAGATTTTTAACACTTACCATCGGCCTCGTCAAGCCCATCGGTTAAATTTTTGGCACTTTTGGGAAAGCCACCCGCACCTAATTCGCAAATCTAACGGCTTCAACAGCGGCCTCTGCCGCTAAATCGCAAAGCCCGATCACTCCCCGATGATCTTGATCAACGCCCGTTTGCGGCGGCGGCCGTCGAACTCGGCGTAGTAGATCTGTTCCCACGGTCCGAAGTCCAATTGGCCGTCGGTGATGGCGATGACGACCTGTCGGCCCATGATCTGGCGTTTGAGGTGGGCGTCAGCGTTGTCCTCGCCGGAGCGGTTATGCCGATACCCACTCTTGGCCGGATCACTTCCGGGGTTGAAGGGGGCGAGTTTTTCCAGCCAGTCATCGTAGTCAGCGATCAGCCCGCTCTCGGCATCGTTGATGTAAACGCTGGCGGTGATGTGCATGGCGTTGACCAGGCACAGGCCCTCGCGCACGCCGGACTCGGCGACCGCTTTTTCCACATCCGGGGTGATGTTGATGTAGTCGCGGCGGTGGGGCGTGTTGAACCACAATTCTTTGCGCAGGTGTTTCATAATGGCGCATCGTAACACAGCGGTGCGGAAGGTTGCTCAGGTCCGCGGGATGCGATAGCTTGGCTGCAGGATCTTTTAGCCGGAGATGTAAACCGCTGACAGGAGACCAATTCATGCTGCAACGCTCCACACGAAAACCATTCCAGATCGCTTGCCTGGCGCTGTTGCTGGCGACGGTCGGCGCCCCAGCCATCGCCCAGGCGGTGCGGCCGCTGGCTGATGACTACGTGGTGGTTTACGAATCGCCTGATGCCGAGAGCGTTTATGTTTACAGCCCCGGCATCACGGTTTGTCCCAACGGTCGCCTGATCGCCACCTGTGACCTGGGCGGCAAAGGGGCGGGCGAACGGCGCAAGGCCGATCCGACTTTCACCCGCGGGCGGGCTTTTATCAGTGACGATCACGGCAAGACCTGGCGGCCGAGCGTGGGCTTCAGCATGTGGGCGGCCCGGCCGTTCGTGGTGGGCGATTCGCTTTACATCCTCGGCGCGGACGGCGATCTGAAGATCATCCGCAGCGATGACTGGGGCGACACCTGGAGCGAAGAATCCCAACTCACCGACGGCGACGTCTGGCACCAGGCCCCGTGCAACGTCTGGTATTCCAACGGCAACGTTTACCTGGTCATGGAACGCAACGTTTACGACGACGTCAAGACCTGGACCGTCAGCGTGCTGGCCCCCGTGCTGATGCGCGGCAAGGTCGGCGATGATCTGCTGAAGCGCGAGAGTTGGACGTTCGCCAGCGAAGTGGCCTACCGCGATGCCGTGCCCGCCCGCGATCTGGACTACTTCGGCGTGCCCTTCTTTGATTTCGATCCGCATACAAGCATCTGGACCGCGCCGCGAAGAAATATGACCCCACCTGGCTGGCTGGAAACCAACGTCGTGCAGATCACCGATCCCAACCACTACTGGTACGACTCCACCGGACACACCTTCCACCTGTTCATGCGGGCGCACACCGGCGGCACCGGTTATGCCGCGCTGGCCAAGGTCATCGAACTGCCCGACGGCTCCATGAAGACCATGCTGGAAACCAATCCCTCCGGCAAAAAGGTTGCCCTCCTGCCCATGCCCGGCGGTCAAATGAAGTTCCACGTCCTCTATGATGAGCAGACGAAGCTCTACTGGCTGCTCAGTTCGCAGGCCACCGACAGCATGACCCGCAGCGAACTGCTGCCGCCCGAACGCTTCAACCTGCCCAACAACGAGCGGCATCGCCTGCAACTGCACTTCTCGAAGAACATGGTTGACTGGTGCTTTGCCGGCATCGTCGCCATCGGCGGCTCACCCAAGCAGTCGCGCCACTACGCCAGCATGGTCATCGACGGCGACGACCTGCACGTGCTCAGCCGCTCCGGCGACGAACGCTCCCACGACGCCCACAACGGCAACATCCTCACGTTCCATACCGTGAAAAACTTCCGCGACCTAGTGTATTGAACTTTTGCAGAAGGGGGATCACTTTGAATCGCACGTGCTGTTGGTTGTTCGCGCTGCTGTTGCTGTCTTGCGCTTGTGTTGCTGCGGCGGATGAAGAGCTCGGGCCCAGGTGCAAAGCGGAGCTGGTGCGCGATTCGGTTTTCGATGCCAAGATGTGGCATCCCGGCGTGCAGAACCCGATGTCCACGCTCAACTGGATCAGCCCCCACGGGCACATCGGCTGGCTGTCTACTCATGTCGGCGGCAGATTCGGTGAATTGATCGATATCGACACTCGCCAGGTGCTGCCCGCATCTGACCTGATCGCTCAGGGAGTCGGCGAAGTGGAGTGTGTTTCACATTCCGGCGACATGGTCTATGCTGAACCCGCCTTGGAACACGGCACGGGCGTGCTGATTCGCCCCAGCGGCGAATTGGTGCAGCAGATCAAGCTGCTCGATCGCGCTCGCGTGCAGTTTGCCCCCGGCGATGACGCCTTGCTCTACCGAATCAACGGCAGCCACGGCAACGTCGGCCCGGTCAACAACATCGTGGTGCTGCAGAAGATTGGCCAGCAGCGAACCTATCGTTGCTCGCATCCAATGACGGTGGAGCATGCTGTCGTTAGCCGCGATTTGTCGGTCGTCGCCACCGTCGATCAGAAAAATCAAATCCGCATCTGGCGGCCGCCGTCGCCGCAGGTCGTCCGGCAATTTCCGTGTCAGGCCCAGCAACAGACCTCGGCGCGCAGGCCGATGATGCTGCGGTTAAGCCCAAACGGCGACAAGCTGATGGCGGGCACGGTGAAGCTGGATTTGGACCAGCCGTTCAAACCACGCGAGCCGGGCGAACGCATGATGACGCCCACCACGCGCAACGGCCAACGCATGATGACCGGACGTTTTGCCTGCAACGCGGTGGCGGTCTTCGACACAGCTGCCGGCAAACTGTTGCAGCTACTGGCCCCGCCCGACAGCGAACTGCTGCAGATCAACACCGATGGCGACGCAGCCCTGTTTCGTGTGGGTGACAAGCTGGTGGTTTACGCCATCCCCAGCGGCCAACCACTGCGCCACTACGACATCAGCGACACGACTGACGATGAGTATTACAGCGAAGACCTGTCCACCGTCATCATCCGCAGTGACACGCACGAAATGGTCTACCGCCTGACCGAAAGCCCGGCCGAATGATCATCCTCGTCAACCACACCAGGCAATATAGCCCCGCCATCCTGGCGGGGTCGATCAATGCGCGGGTCAATGTGAAACAAAACGCCCGGCCAAAATGGCCGGGCTATATTCGTAAGCGATGTTGCCAAATGAAAGCGTGGCTTCAGGCTTCGCCTTCGGGCAGCGGCGGATAGAAGCGCGAGCCCGCCAGGCGGACTTTGCGGTTGACGGCCGGGCCCCTGGGCATGTGCGGGGCCAGCGCTGCGCCGCCGATCGCCACCGCCAGGTTAGCCAGGCAGAACATCCACCAGGTGTTCCATTGCAGATACACCAGCAGGCCGCTGACGATCAGTACGCTCACCGTCAATGGGATCAATCCCTGCCATGCAAGGCGCATTAGTTGATCGAAGCGGAAGCGCGGCAGCGTCCAGCGAATCCACATCATCACGATCAGCAGCGTCGCCACCTTGCCCACGAACACGTGGAACTTCAGCAGCACCACGACCAGTCCCATCCAGCCGCCGCTGATCAGCGGCAGGTCACCGATGAAAGGCGCCACGCTCCAGCCGCCCAGGAACAGGACCGCGAAGAACGCGCTGCCGGTGATCATGTGCATGTACTCGCCCAGGAAAAAGAGCGCCCACTTCATGGATGAGTATTCGGTGTGATAGCCGCCGACCAGTTCGGTCTCCGCTTCCGGCAGGTCAAAAGGTGCGCGATTGCACTCGGCCAGGATGCAGGTGAAGAAGATCACCGCCAGCAGCGGATGCTGGAATATGCCCCACGCGCCACCCCCGGAAGAGATGGAAGTGGCCTGGAGATTGACCATGGCCCCGGCGTCGGTGGTCTGGAACGTGAGGATGGCGATCAGCACGCACAGGCCCAGGGGGATTTCGTAGCTGACCATCTGGGCTGTGGCTCGGATGCCGCCGAGGAAGGAATACTTGTGGTTGGAGGCGAACGCGCCGAGCACGACGCCATAGACGGCCAGCGATCCGATGGCCAGGATATAAACCACGCCGATGTTCAATGGTGCAGCCGCGACGCTGACGACGCCCGCCTCGACCAGTTGCCTGCCGCCGATGCTCAGGCCCGGGAACTCGACCACGCCACCCCAGGGAATCACCGCCCAGCCCAGCAGGGCCGGGACCACCACCAGCACCGGCGCCAGCAGGAACAGCGCCAGGTCCGCCCGCGGCGGGGTGTACTCTTCCTTGAAAAACAGCTTGATGCCGTCGGCCAGCGCCTGCCCGAAGCCGGCAAAGCTCCAGCGGTTCATGAAGTTCATGCCCAGAGCCCGCCACAGGTTGTCCTGCCCGAAGCTGAAACCCACGCGGTTGGGCCCGATACGGTCCTGGCACCAGGAGGCGATCTTGCGCTCCAGGAAGATCAAATACGCGCAGGCCGGCAGCATCACGCCGAAGGGGATGAACAGGCAGACGATGATGCTGACGAAAAGCTGTGCGGAGATCATGGGGGAGGTGCCGGGTATCGGGGTTCGGGTGTCGGGTATCGGGTGTCGGGTGTCGGGTTTAATGACCGAGGCCCGGGGCGCAGCGGAGGCCCTCTGGACATAGAATAGCGGGCCTTTGGAACGATTTCACACTGGACGCTCCATGCCGGATTCCGACCCGAAACCCGATACCCGACACCCGATACCCGCCTATCCCCCCGACACGATCAAGGAAACCATCGAGTCGATCATCATCGCTTTCGTGCTGGCCTTCGTCTTCCGGGCCTTCGTGGTCGAAGCCTTCGTCATCCCCACCGGGTCCATGGCCCCCACCCTGCTCGGCCAGCACACCCGCCTGCGCTGCGCTGACTGCGGTTACCAGTTCAACCTCGAGGTCCCACGCTCCATCTCCAGCAGCAAATTTGCCATGTGCCCCATGTGCGGCCGACCCATCAGCACGCCCAACACCGGCGACCGCGCCGCCGGCGACCGCATCCTCGTCCACAAATACCTCTACCGCTTCAGCGAGCCGCGACGCTGGGACGTGGTCGTCTTCAAGAACCCCGCCGAGCCTACCATCAGCTACATCAAACGCCTGGTCGGGCTGCCCAACGAATCGCTCTACCTGCTCGACGGCAACATCTATGTCAGCCCACACGACGACCAGGGCCAGCCCCAGCCGGACAAGTGGCACATCGTGCGCAAAACCGACCGCCCCCGCATCCAGCATGCGGTCTGGCAGCCGATCTATCACAGCGACTACGTCCCAGCCGACCCCCGGATCGAACAGGCCACTCTCCTGCAGCACACCTGGCGCCAGCCCTGGCAGCCCACCGATCCGCAGCAGTGGGACATGACCCTCGACGGACAGCGCACCTACCGCTTCCTCGGCCGCGGCGCAGGCGAAATCCGCTTCGGCTTTGAACACTGGAAAAACAACCTCATGGGCGGCATGTACGCCTACGACCAGATGCATCCCGAAGGCGGCTGGGCTGACCCTGAGCCCATCGAGGACATCCGCCTGGCTGCCACCGTCATGCCCGAACAACCCGACCAGCCACTGCGACTCGAACTGCGCACCACCGCTCGGCTCGATGCCGGCCCCACGCCCATCACCGCCGTGATTGATGGCGACGGCAAGGTCCGACTCCTGCTGGGCGACCCCGCCACCGATGACGTCCAGAACGTCGAGGGCCACGTCGTCACCCCCCTGGCGCAGCGGCGGGCGGCGTCGGTCGAGTTCTGGTTCGTGGACCAGGAGGCCAGCGTCTGGATCGACGGCCGGCGCGTCCTGCGCAAACGCTTCGACTATCCGCTGGAGGTGCTCAAGCAGCGACCCGAGCCCGGCCCCATGATCCTCCGCCGCAACTGGCCCGCCATCTCCGTCAGCATCACCGGCGGGGCAGCGAAACTGGCCCACGTCGAGCTGGACCGCGATCTCTACTACTCCGTCCGCGGCACCCTGGAAGCCGACGCCCGCGGCGCCCTCTATCGACGGGGTGAACGCTGGGTCGATCGCCGACTCGACATCGGTCCCGACCAGTTCTTCTGCATCGGCGACAACGGCCCCCTCAGTCACGATGGCCGCTTCTGGGGCCTCAGCGGCACCCCGCACACCGATCCCTGGATCGTCCACCGCATGTTCGACGATCAGCTTGTCGATGGCATCGTGCCCCGCGACTTGATGATGGGCCGCGCCTTTTTCGTCTATTGGCCCGCACCATACCCCTTCCAGGACAAGCCGGTGCGCATCCTGCCCAACTTCGCCGACATGCGATTCATCCACTGACCAAGCCGCGGGATGGCGAAGCCTTCCCGCGGATCCAGTTCACCGATCCCACATCGCGGATCCCGCCTGCGGATTCAACCTCGCTGGCACTGCCGTCGCACCTTCCAATTCGGGTAAAATCCGTGTAAATCGAAGGTTAGACCGACCCCGGCATTTTGCGTGTTTTCCACATCGCCCACACAAACACCCAGACAAATCCAGTCGCCGCGCACCCCAATACGTCCATAACGTCCTACCCGTCAAGCTCTGGGGCTATATTGACGCAAACCTTTGTTATAACCAGCCTTGTACATTATGCACCCGTCCACACAACCCATGCAGACAGGGTAACCCTGTCGGTTTTTCATCCGACCCACCACACACGATTTGCTCCTCAGCCGAATGTTGCACATGTTTTCCACAGTACGGCGTGAATCGCCGTTCAGCCTCATCCGGCCGGGAACCAGACATGAATTCTGATTGAGGTTGCTCGCGGCCGAGGCCCGGGTCAGCAGGGCCTCAGCAGGGCCTCGCGCCGGACGGGGACGCGGCCGCCATTTCCAGGGGAAGTCAATAGGGGGAAGTCAATAGGGAAGTCAATAGGGTCTGACCCCTTGACAGGGGCATTTGCCGCTTGTAGCTTGCTGTTATGGCCCGAATAGTCAATAAATAGTCAATAGGGTCTGACCTCTTGACACGGGTACTTCTGCTGATATCTTGCCGATCATGGCTCGCTTGCTTCGCCGCAATCAGATCGATCTGCGCAGCACGACCGTTTACCACGTCGTGTCCCGCTGCACCCGAGCCCTGCATCTGCTTAAAGATCAACAGCCTTCACTATCCACTAAATCTTCTGCAACCGTGCCCGATTCGCCCGCCGGCGATCGTTTGCCGCGTAAGGATTGGATATTACTTTGGTTGCGCGATCTGGCCACTCACTTCGCCCTGGAGATCGTGGGCTTTGCCCTCATGGATAACCACGTGCATGTCCTGGTCAATCTCCAGCCGGGACGTGTGGAGAAGTGGTCCGACAAGCAGGTTGCTGAGCGCTGGCTGGCGGTGCATCGGCCCCGCAACGGCTACATGCAGCCGATTGAGCCGACGACGGAGCATGTGACCGCCTTCGCGGCCGACCCCCGGAAGGTGGAAATGGCGCGGCAACGCCTGGCGTCGTTGTCGCAATTCATGAAGGACTTCAAGCAGCACGTGGCCGAGCGGGCCAACCGCGAGGACGGCGTGACCGGCTCGTTCTGGGAAAGCCGGTACCAGTGCAAGCCCATCTTCGATGAAGCCCAACTGTTGGCCACGATGTGCTACATCGATCTGAACCCGTTCGCGGCCGGCGTTTGCCGCAAGCCTGCCGAAGGCGAGCACACATCCGTGAAGGTGCGGGTGCATCATGCAGCATTCGCGGCTGGCAAAGCTGCGGCCGAGCGCGGCAAGGCGGGAGCGTCATTGGTCATCACCCCCGGTCGTGGCCGCGGGCGCCGACGTTGGCTGGCGCCGATGCGCCAGGCTGGGCGCGGGCTGCTGTCGGGATTGACGTTGTCGCGCTATCTGCGTTTGCTGGAGCGCACCGCCCGCCTGCTGCGTCCGGGCAAACATCAGCTCAAACGTTCGGACCGCCGCCCGATCGACTGGCGTGGGCGTGTCAGCCCCGCGCTACTGGCGCAGCGGGTGCAGTTGTTATTCGAAGAAACAGCCGATCTGGTTGCCTTTCCGGCCGTGGCGGGGTTGCAGTCGGATTGAAGTCGGGCTGAGGTCGGACGATTTGCAGCCACCTTCGCAGCGGCGGGCGCGGGGCCGGCATCTGGTATCATGCCCGCATGGCTGAAGCACACAAAGAAGTTTTTCGTCACGTGATTGCCGCTCTGGTGACCAACGAGCCGGGCGTGTTGGCTCAGGTGGCGGGGATGTTCGCGGCCCGCGGGTTCAACATCGACTCGCTGGTCGTCGGCCGCACCGAGAACTCCGAGCTGTCGCGGATGACCATCGTGACCAGCGGCGACGATGCGGTGCTGGAGCAGGTGCGTAAGCAGTTGCAGAAGCTGGTGCCGGTGGTCAAGGTGGTTGATTACAAGGACTCGCCATATGTCGAGCGGGATCTGATGCTGGTGCAGGTTTCGACCCGCACCGAGGCTGGTCCTGCCGACAAGCGAGAGGAGATCATCACGCTGGCCAACCTGTTCCGGGCCAAGGTGGTGGACGTGGCGGTCGATCAGTTGATGATCGAGTTGGCCGGGACCGAGGACAAGCTGGAGGCGTTCGTCGATCTGGTGTCGCCCTACGGGATCGTGGAGTTGGCCCGCACGGGTGTGATCGCCATGCCCCGCGGCAATCCCACCGGTCGCACCGCCAAGCGCCAGCCGGCGGCCGCCTCCAGCGCCGCCGACACCGGGCCGACCGTGGATCCGGGCGATCTGCCCCCGGGTTAAGTAATTATGCTGAATAGTCTGGTGGATGGGTGGTCGATATAGGTAGGTAGTTAAGGACTTTGTGAAGTATGGCTAAATCACCCAGGCCCCGGACCCCCAATCCCAACAAACCCAAACTCACCCTCGCCCACGTCACGCACGAGGCAGTGGACAAGATCGGCGGCATCGGCACCGTGCTCGAAGGTATGATCGCCTCGCCGGTCTATCAGCAGCGTGTCGGGCGCAGCATTCTTATCGGGCCCACGGCCGCTCACCTGCACCCCGACCCCAAGCGCCGCCTCGGACATGAGGGCCAGGTGCTCTATTCCTCCATCGATCAGATCGACGAGGCCAATCTGGCCGGCCGCTTTCGGCCGATCGAGTGGGCCTTCAACGTCACCATCGTCTATGGCAAGCGCACCTTCCAGCCGCCCGGCGAAGATCGCGTGGGCGAAGCGGAGGTGCTGCTGATCGATGTCTTCCGTGCCAATCCGGATCGGCTGAACATCTTCAAGCTGCGCCTGTGGCAGACGTTCGCCCTTGATTCGTCCAAGTACGAAAGCGCCTGGGACTATGAGGAGTACGTCCGCCTGGCGGAGCCTGCGTTTTATGCGCTGCGGGCCTTGCTCGATGAAGACGAGCTGCCCTGCGTGCTGTTCGCCCACGAGTTCATGGGCATGCCCGCGGCCCTGGCTGCCATCATCGACGGCGGCGACGACTTCCGCACCGTCTTCCACGCCCACGAGTGCGCCACCGCCCGCCGCATCGTCGAGGATCACGCCGGCCACGACACCATGTTCTACAACGTCCTGCTGCGGGCCCGCGAGGAGGACAAGTTCGTCAATGACGTGTTCGGCGATCAGTCGCACCTGCTGCGCCACGCCCTGATCAGCCGGGCCCATCTGTGCGACGGCGTCATCGCCGTGGGCGACTACACGCGGCAGGAGATGGCGTTTCTTTCGCCCAAGTTCGCCAAGCACCCCATCGACCTGGTTTACAACGGCGTGCCCTCCATGAAGGTCACCCCCGGAAGTAAAAAAGCCAGCAGAGATATGTTGTTGGACTATTCCAACACGCTGCTGGGCTACAAACCTGACTGGCTGCTGACGCACGTGACGCGCCCGGTGATCAGCAAGGCCATGTGGCGCGACATGAAGCTCTGCCACGAACTGGACGCCCGCTTCGCCCAGCGCGGCCAGACCGCCGTGCTCTACATCCTCACCAGCGGCGGCGGCGTGCGAAGGCCCACCGATGTGGTCCAGATGGAAAGCCAGTACGGCTGGCCGCGCCAGCATCGCTTCGGCTACCCCGACCTAGTCGGCCCCGAAGAGGGTCTGTGGCGCATGATCGAGCCGTTCAACGCCGGGCACAAGCACGTGCAGGTGGTGCTGGTCAATCAGTTCGGCTGGTCGCGCACCACCATCGGCAAGCGGCTGCCCGCCAAGATGGACATCGCGGACTTTCGCCGCGCCACCGATGTGGAGTTGGGCATGGCGATCTACGAGCCGTTCGGCATCAGCCCGTTGGAGCCGCTGGCCGCCGGCGCGGTGTGCGTGATCAGCAATGTCTGCGGCTGCGAAGGTTTCGTCCAGCACGTCACCAGCGGCGCCGGCACGCCCAACGTCTTGACCGCCGACTACACCAACGTGCCCAACGACCTGCCGATTGATCAGCTCAAACAGATCAGCCACGCCCAGCGCGACGCGGTGGAGGACATCGAGTCCGCCCGTCTGGCTGACGAACTGCTCGCCCGCCTGCCCGTCGATGAAAAAGCCCGCGGCGAGTTGATCCGTGAAGGTCAAAAACTGGTCGGCCGCATGGGCTGGGATCAGGTGATCGATGAAGGTTTGCTGCCGATGCTGACGAGGATCGTCAATGGCCGGGGGTAAAAACGCTTGACAATGGCAGAAATGTTGATAGGATTGTGTTAGGGTTCAGGGGTCTCGGTCCGGAGGGATTGTTACAATTTCTAAGCCATTAGCGAAGATAAATCGCCGATAAGTGACATGCTGCGGTGCGAATCACGCTTTCCCGGGTGCATTTATGCCTGCCAACTGCCTTATTCCGTTTAACGAGCAACGCTTCGATGCCTGCATGAGATACCTCATGCAAAAATATGATCGCGCCTTGACCCAACACGACATGGTCAAACTTCATGTGATGATTGACTTTCATCACATTCTCAAGACCGGCCGGCCCGTCATCGGTGGGGCATTAACTCGCTGGAAACACGGCCCGGTCGTCACCCCCGCCTACAACCGCATCGCCTCGCTCGGCCATATGTTCGACGAAAAAGGTGAAGCCCGCGAGGGTGGCATCCGTGTCGTCGGCAAACGCAAAAACTCCTGGCTTTACGACCGCTTCGGCGTCATCAACGAGCAGGACTTCAGTCCTGTTGAACGCGACGCCATGGGCCAGGCCTGGAGAGACATCATCCCCCTCAACTTTCAGCGCCGCGAGGATTTTTTCCATAAACCCGCTTTCTTCATGGGCAAAGCCTGGTCCCAGGCCAAAGCCGACCGCCAGCCGATCTCCTGGCTGAGCATCATTGAAGCCTACGAGACGCAGACCGGCCAACCTCAGCCGTTGGCCAAGACCATGATTCAACTCGCCGGAGAATCCGCAAGATCGGCGGTTTCCGGGGGCGGGGACCGCGCCGCGTGATCCGAGGGGTTTGGCAACTCGACCCGCGGGATTCGTCCATCCAACAGCACCCTTGCGTCGTCGTCCTCGACATCACCGGCTCAAAGGAACACATCGTCGTCCCAGCTTACTCTATGGGCCGGCAGACGGTGGAACAAGCGATCGCTCTACACACCACTTCCGGGACCGGGGGCCTGCCCCGCGACGCAGTGGTTGTCACCCTCGACAACGCCGCCGCCATCCGCTTCGCCGTAAAGTTCGATGCTTACCATGCGCACTGGATGATCGTCAACCATCAACGAATTTCACACCGGGCGCTGCGTCAGGGGCGTTATCTGGGCAAAATGAACGAAGATGCTTTCAACCAGATTGTCACCTCACTGCTGCGCCTGGCTGAAATCCGCCCGGAGCAGTTCAGCCCGCCGCTGCTGAAGCGGCTGAAAAGGATGGTTCGGCAGTCGTGATCGGTCGCGGCAAGGGCAGCCTCCCTCACAACATCGAAACACTATCAGTGGTATCGCTCGTCCCCAATGATAAACACACATCATGTTGTTCGTGTTGATGAATGATAGATCAGATAAAAACTTGCTGGCGATGATACGCAATAGCATCCTGATCCGGCATGAAGCGTGGTGGAATGCGCAATGTCTGACCGTGAATCCCCAGCAGCGCCTCCCGGTGTAACGGCGGCGGGTCTTTCACTCGCAGGCGATCCGACACGACCACGCGCAAATCTTCGTCGAACGTGATCAATCCCCGATTGAAAGAGCGATCGTAGAGCGCGTTCAAACAAATGCCGTTGCGCGGGTCGGCGCGGCGCTCGATGCTG
The DNA here is from genome assembly GCA_020849625.1 of Phycisphaeraceae bacterium. Taxonomy (GTDB): domain Bacteria; phylum Planctomycetota; class Phycisphaerae; order Phycisphaerales; family Phycisphaeraceae; genus JADLFV01. The sequence continues at coordinate 2,720 of JADLFV010000052.1, read as the reverse complement.
ACGCTCCAGGGGATGATGTGGCTGGCGTTGAGCAGTTCGGGGACGGCCAATCCCGATAGGGCGCAGCGGTGGTCGTAGCTGGTCAGGACGGCGGCGCGGAAGAAGCTTTGCACGCGGCGGGCGCGAATGGTGCGCTCGGTCTCCGTCGGACCTTCCGGGAACACCTCCGGTTCCTGTTCCACGATGTCAGGTTGCGATTCCTCGGCGGCGAGTCTCGCACAAGCCGCTTCCGCTTCCGCGGCGATCGCCTCCGGGTTCGCGGCAAATTCATCCCACAGGATGCGATCCGCGCGGCTGACGTTGCCCAGAGCGGTGATGTTCCTGGCTTGTTGGGCGGGGTCGAGACTGGCGAAGTTGCACGCCTTCATGCCCACGGCTGAGGGGGTGCGGCCGAGGCGCTGCACCAATGCGATGATGTCCGGGTTGTGCTGGTGCAGCCGACCGAAGGGCGTGCGGCAGTAGAGCCGAAACGCCAGCAGCAATTCCTCGCGCGTCCAGTTGCGATTCGTCCCGACCATGCTCCGACCATCATCATCGGCCAGCTTGGCGGTGATGGCAACTGTCGTGCGTCGTTTGGTTCACGCCCTGGGCTACCGCTACCGGCTGCACCTGCCCGGAGACGGGAGACTTTCGGCGGCGGGCGCTGGCCCAGCAGATACGGGCGTTTCTCGATGGTTAGGGCGTGCCGCCTCGTGAATCAACGAGGATGAGGGGGAAGGGTTTGGGGGGTAGATTGCAGGGATTGATCTTTTCCTGTCCATGTCCGGCGAGCTACTTATCGCCGGACGAACGTCAGCGCGCCATCCAGCACAAGCTTGTTCGTCCGGCGAGACGTAGCTCGCCGGCTATTGCGCTCTCCATCCCTACCCCCTACCCCCTACACCCTACACCCTACAATACTCCCCATGTCCCGCCGCGTGCGCATCTCGCTGACCAGCAAGTGCCAGTTGCTGTTCGGAGCAGCGGTGGTCCTGATCCTCTGCGCCGCGCTGGCGATCGTCTGGCATCGCATGGAAACGCTGGTGCAGCGTGGGCCGCAGAAGCGGGCGGAGGACTTTGCCGCGGCCTGGTTGAGTGATCAGATCCAACTGGGCGGATCGCTGCGCCCCGGCGAGCAGGTGGGCGAGCCGCCGACGGAAACGGAGCTGGTTTTGTCGCTGATCGACGCGGCTGACTTCGATCGCCTGGCCATGCAGGACACGTTTCTGCGTGACGCCATCAGTCGCTTCGAGAATCGCCAGGATGCCCGCGATTATTTTCAGCAGGTCAAGGATCCCGTGGCCGGGACTTACTATCGCTACGCTCGCGCCATCCGTCAGCGCGATCTTGACGCCCTGGCCAACCGCGCTTCAGCCACCATCGCCACCACGGCACTGCCCGATCCGCTACGCATGGTGCTGCTGATTCACTTGCGCGATCGCGAGGCCGGCACGCAGCGTTTGCTCAACGGCATCTACATCGTGGCCGGCGGCGTGTTCGCGGGCCTGCTCGCCCTGACCGTGTTCTGGTACATCACCACGCGACTGGTGCTGCAGCCGGTGCATCTGCTGTCCGATTATGCCGCCAAGGTCAGCGAAGGCGATCTGAACCTGCGGGCCGAGGTCAACACCGGCGACGAGTTCGAGGACCTGGCCGGCATGTTCAACGCCATGCTGGAGACACTCAAGCACAACGCCGACCAATTGCGCTCGATCAACAAGAGCCTGGACCTGAAGATCAACGAGCTGGCCAAGGCCAACGTCTCGCTCTTTGAAGCTGACAAGATGAAGGGCGATTTTCTGGCCAACGTCTCGCACGAGCTGCGCACGCCGCTCAACAGCATCATCGGCTTCGCCGAGGTCCTGCAGGAGACGCTGACCAATCCCGGCTCGGCGGCCACGCCGCTTCCGGGGGCCGACGAGAAGCGCAAGCGTTACGCTCAGAACATCATCACCTCCAGCCGCCTGCTGCTGGACCTGATCACCGACCTGCTGGACCTGGCGAAGATCGAGGCCGGCCGCATGGAGGTTCACGTCGATCGCCTGAGCCTGGCTGACACCTGCGAAGGCCTGGTCAACTTCATCCGTCCTCAGGCCGAGAAGAAGCCGGTGACGCTGAAGCTGAAGGTCGAGCCGAATTTGCCGATGGTGAGCACCGACGCCATGAAGCTGCAGCAGATCGTGTTCAACTTCCTGTCCAACGCGGTCAAGTTCACGCCGCCCGGCGGCACGGTGACGCTGGCGGCCTCCGCGCTGGACGAGCGCCGCGTGCGCCTGAGCGTCATCGACACCGGCCCCGGCATCGCCGAGCAGGATCAGAAACGCATCTTCGACAAGTTCGTGCAACTCGACCCCTCCGTCACCCGCGAACAGGCGGGCACCGGCCTGGGCCTGACCATCTGCAAGGAACTGGCCCCCCTGCTGCACGGCACCATCGACGTGGACAGCATCCCCGGCCGCGGCGCCACCTTCAGCCTCACCTTCCCCGTGCAGTTCGAGGAAAAGACCGAGTCGTTGATGCCCGAAGAAGGTGGTGAGAGATGAGGCTTGAGGCTTGAGGTTTGAGTTCCGCACTCTGCGCCTCACTGCTCAAGCCTCACCCCTCAAGCCTTCGCTAGAGCAAACCAATTCCAAGCGTAGCGCGTTCGGCGCTTGTTAGGTGTTGCGCCCCGGGCTGCGATCCGGTAGCTTTCTCTGCGGACACTTGTCTCACCGTGCAAGGAGCTACGGATGGCCCGACCT
>JADLFV010000051.1 GCA_020849625.1 Phycisphaeraceae bacterium | reverse complement strand
GATCCCACAGGTAAACTGGTGGCGTCGAGTGTAGAATCTCATCATGGTCTCCTTGCGGTGAATGGTGCTGGAAGTCGTCACAACACACCAGCGTAACCCCCACCGCGGGGGCCATGATGAGTATCAAAGCGTTGCACTTGACGGGCCGGCATTGCGGTTTTTCGAGACACCACGTTCCTTGCAGCCGGCCCGCAAGTGAACGCAGCCGTTATCCCGCCAAATGTCACTGCCACCGATCCAGCCTCTGAACTATGCACCACCAGAGAAGCAACGCGCCGTCCCGACGACGCGCGCCGCATTCACCGTGCTCGCCACGGCGGCTTGCTGGTTGGCAGTCTCGCTGTGGTCGGTTGGTGACAGACATAACGGGTACTTTGGCAATCTCTGGATGCGACTTGAGCAGGCAACCCATTTCGACGAGGAGTTGATCGCTTTCGGTTGTTTCTTGCTGTTCAGCATCGCCGTCGCAGTTCACTTGGTCGCAATCAGGTACAGAGCGGCGTACCGCGTCAGGTTTCTGCCGGCTCAGCTCGGGGCAGCTTATGCCGTCGTCGCTCTCATTCTCGGCAGCATCTTGAGGCAGTCTTTTCACCAGCCGTGGGACGATTGGTTTCACGTTGCGTTTACGCTTGTCGCGGTCGCTGGTTTTGTCGCGCTGTTTGGCCGGCCGTATTCTCGCATCCTGAGACATGAAGCCGTTGCTAAAAAGGCGGGATAACCCGCCGATGCAGTGGACCGAGCCGGCGGGTAAGCTTCTTCTGGTTCGAGCGCCGGCGCCGTGCCGGCTCGACCACTGATCGGCCTCACGTTAGGCGGCAGGCTGTTTTCGGAGTATAATGTAGGCATGACCATCCAGCAGTTGCGTAATGTGCATCAAGCTCGCCCATTTCGGCCGTTCAGTATTCATTTGGCGGACGGGCGGGTGTTTCATGTTCCGCACAGTGAGTTTCTGTCACACTCGCCCTCGGGCCGCACAATTATTGTCCATCAAGCCGACGATAATTTCAGTGTGCTTGATCTGCTGTTGGTGACCGAACTGGAAGTTCACGTTTCGGGCGCTAATCAGGACGCCGCCTAACGATACCACGTTCGCTCCGCCTGTCTCGGGGCACAGGTAAATCGGCAGCAGGCGGAGTTGCACCAGACACATAGCGTGGATCCGGCGGGCAGCGTGTCGATTCCGTACGCACCGTGGAACACAAAAATCCGATACCCGATACCCGATGCCCGAACGCCGAGACCCGATCCTCAATAGATGTTGGGGTTGGTGATGCCGTGTGCGATGCGGCCGGTGGCGGCGAACCGGCGCAAAGGGCCGCGCCTGCGGTACGCGCCAACCATAAGAGAGCCCGCGTGGCACATACCCATGATCCATAAGGCGAACTACTTTGCAAACGCGGCCAGGGCGTAGATCAGGGCGGCGTTCCAGTTGATGGCGATGTCGTTGGTGGCGTAGTCGTCGGTCTGATCGTTCCAGTCCATCGCGGTGGGATGCGGGCCGCCGATCAGATAGCCGGGCCAGGGCTTGTCCACCGCGTCACTGGCCGAGCGGCGATCGTGCGGGTGCAGCGGCGGGCGGTGACCCAGGCCGGTGACGAAGCTGCGGCCGTAAACGTTGCGGCCGAACAGGTGATTGAGGGCGTCCAGGGCAGTGTCACGGTATTGCGTTCGTTGCGGCTCAAGATGCAGCGCGGTTTGCAGCAACATGCACTGCCGGGCCACCATGCCGTTACCGCCCCACTCATAACTGTTGCGGCGATAGCCGCCCATGCCGCCGCCTCGGTACATGCCGGGACCGCCGTCATCCCAACTCGACTCTTCCCGCAGCGGCCGGGCATAGCCGTGAGACGCAGCCTGCTGCACCAAGGTGTCCGCGGCCGCCAACAGATCATCGCGGCATTGGGTGACGATCTGCTCATTGCGATCCGACCGCTGCGAAAGCAGATAAGTCAGCACCGCCATGTTGGATACATTGTCCCAGTCGAACTGACTGTCGATCTTGCGCGTCATGCGACCGAGGTCGGCCTCCAATTGATCCAGGTATGCCTGGTCACCGGTGCTCTGCCACAACTCCGCGACGGCCCAGGTGCGATCGTCGCTGTCGTGCGAGTCGTAGGCGGTGGTCAGGAACATGGACTGATCCGCTTCGGTGTACTGCTGTTTCTGCTGCAGAAAGTCATAGCTGCGCCGGGCCGCGGCCAGCAGACGCTCGGCGAAAGCTTCGTCGTAGGGGCGGTAGATGCGTGACGCCATCGCGGTGGCGGCCACGAATCCCGCCGTGGCGGTGGTCCCGCCTGGAGCCAGATGGCGCGGCGTGGTTTCATCCTGCGGCAACACAAACGGCCCGTAATTGAGCGTCGAAACCTTCAGATAGACGCTGCCGTCCGGCGCCTGCATCTTCAGCAGCCAGTCCAGTTCCCACTTGATCTCGCTGAGATAGTCCGGCAGGGGGTCGGCTGATTCCGGGATCGGCAGCACCAGGTCGCGCAGATGATCGCTGAACATCTCCCAGGCCCGCAGCATCGACCCGACGCTGAAACTGGCATCGATGACGTACTTGTTGTAATCCCCCGCATCGTGCCAGCCGCCGGTGGCATCGCTCCATTCGTGACCAGCCGCCACGTAATCCGTCCAGGCGTCCTCCATGTGACAGGGTGGGTGCTCGAAGACATCATCCTGATATTCGAAGCGAACCGCCTGGCCGCAGCGCCACAGGCTCATGGCCGTGACCGTCAGTTGCAGCGGCTGGTCATATACGTCGGCGGCGATGCGGAAGGGCGCGGAACGGCCAAGGTCGTCGATCGACAACTGGTACGTCCCCGGCTCCGTGACAGCGGAGAAGTCCGCGAAATACAGCCGTTCGTGCGTGTCCACGTTTTCGAAAGGACCGCTGATCGTCCCTTCATAGACGGTCTGCCCATCCTCAGCCCGCACCACGGAAAAGCGTTCGTCAGCCGATGAGATGCTGGCCACTTTCATGGCATCAGGCAGGTAGCCGACGCTGTTGAGGCGGATCGGCTCATCCGCACCGACATCCGGGCTGAACCAGTCGCTGAGGGGCCGGGCGACAAACGGGCTGCGTCCGCGTAGCGAAGTCACCGTTCCGACAATCTGACCGTCCTCCAAATTGCCCTCGAAGAGCGTGCTGTAGCCGCGATCGCCGCCGCCCCAGTTTCGCACACGCTCGAAAGTCAACTGGTTGTGCGAGAAGGTCACGTTGCTCAATTCATCGACGCCCCGCTCGCTGATCCACTGTCCGGTGAGTTGGCCGTCCAGTCCGCGACCGATCCGCAGCGTGATGGTGTCCTCCCGGCTGGTGCGTTGATAGGTGACCAGCCACTCCCCGATCGGCGGCCGCCTGCGGATCACGGCCGGCACCACGTCCTGCCCGCGTGACAGCATGCCTTCGTAACAGTCATCACCGCGACGGCCCAGGAAGCTGGTGATCCGTTCATTGCCGCGGACCTGCTCGCGCTGCTGGAACGTCAGCGCATCACCTGCCAGTTGAACATTCTCCAGCGGCAACTCACCGCGCGCTGCCGACCAGGTGCCTTCCAGGCCGCCGCTGGGACCCCGTTGAAATTGCAGCGTGACGATCCGCGGCTGGTCGCCGAACTGGTAGCTAATCTCCCACTGACCCAGCAGGTTCGAAGAATCCGCCATCGCTGAAGTGACAGCCAGCAGCACGAACCACGCCCATGCACGTCCGCTGATCATCGTCGGTTCTCCATGGCCCGCTGTGATCCATTTTCGCCCTTTCACTCTAGCACAACAACTAAGGCAGGTGAATAGCTTGACACGAATGCACATCGGTCTTGGGGTGCTCCGGGTTTGTTAAACTACGATATGTGACGGTCCGCCCAGCACTTGTCTCAATAGCCCGGAGGTAAACCGATGAAGAAGCATGGCCGATCCTGCTGCGTTGCTCTGACGATCCTGATCAGCAGCCTATGCCCGCTCGTGGCGCAAGCCCAGACGGTGGAGGCGTTCACGCTGTCGGAAAACGGCTCGGGCCGGGCCACGGGGTATGCCGAGGCCAACAAGATCGTCACCTGGCAGGGCAAAACGCACGTCGGCTGGCTCGATTCGGTGCCATCAGAGGACGGGGCCGGCGCGAGCTTCAAGGTCCGCATCCGCACACTGGATCACGCCAGCGGGCAATGGTCACCGACCTGCACCATCGGGGATGCCCAGGACAATCACGGCGGACCCGCCCTGGCTATGGACAGCAAGGGTTACCTGCACGTGGCCTACGGCCCGCATTCCAATCCCATGCGTTACCGGCGATCGCTTGAACCGAATGACGCCTCCGCCTGGACGCCCGAGGTTGAGATCGGCGAACGCCTGACCTATCCGGTGCTGCTGGTCGGCCCGGACGACACGCTCTACCTCAGCGCCCGCAATCGCACCGGAGCGGAATGGGAAACACTGTTTTTCAGCAAGCCCGCCGACAGCGATACCTGGTCGCAGCCGACGTTGATCATCAAGGCCAAGATGGTCAGTTATTCCCACTTCCAGGTGGCCATGGCCTGGGGGCCCGATCACAAGACGATGCACCTGGCCTCGCGCATCTATGGCGGCGCTCCAGACGCACGCTGGTGCCAGATGGTCGGTTACATGAAGAGCGAAGACTTCGGCAAAACCTGGCAACGCAATGACGGCACGACCATCGATCTGCCTGCCACGGTTGACACGCTTGATCCCATTGCCGTGGTCGATCCGGCCCAGATGCAAATTCACTTCGACACCACCACCCTGCGCAGCGGCTCGATTGCCGTGGATCGCGAGAACCGCCCCTGCATCCTCTACAACAGCCTTCAGCCCGATGGCTCGCGGCCCACGCAGGCCTGGATCGCACGCGGCGACGGCAAGGGCAACTGGGAGAAGATCCTGTTGAATGACAAATTGACCGCACTGCCCGAGGGTTGGTCGCCAACCATGCCCGGCGGCATCACTACCACGCCTGCCGGCGACCTGGTCATCGTGCTATCGATCTCCAATCCTGCGCCCGGTAGCACCTGGTGGGGCGCGCCATCCACCGAAGTGCTCTACGCCCGCTCATCCGACGGCGGACAGACGTTCAACTCGCAGGTGATCACACCCGTCGATGCCGACATGGCGCACTGGCTGCCGAACCTCGAGCGCGCCACCGGGTTCAACGATCTGCCCGAGCGGCCCAGTGTGATCTACTCCATCGGCGAAAAAGGTACGAACAACAGCCAGTTGATTGCCAACCTCGTGCAGTTCTGTACGCCGTGACGCGCCTCGATATCGACTGCCATCAACATCAGACGCGGCGTCTGATCAGACATCCGCCTGAAAGCAGCAGCATCAACAGCGTGCCCGGTTCGGGGATGACCATCCTGGTGGTGCCGGTGGTTGAGCCCGACATGCCCCCCATGGGACCACCGGGCGCGCCGATGAAGTCGATGCGATAGGTGATATCGAAGAAGCTGTCCACCTGGAAGTCGCTGCCGGGCGGGCCGAGCCTGGTGAGCGTGGTGTGGCCGGGACTGGGCAGCCCGTAGTCGTAGCCGGCTGTGATGCGCAGCAGGTCGAAGTCCGGGTCGCCCGGGGCCAACTGGCCGGTCATGACGCGCCACTGCTGATCGAAGCTCTGCACGGCATCGCCGGGTGTGCGTGGTGCTGAAGAGGTCTGATTGTTCAGTTGAAAACCAACGAAACGATGATAACCAGCCAGAGCACCTGTGCCGTTCAATACCAAGGTCAGAAACGCGTTGAACTGCTGCTGATGCCCACCGAGTGAGCCGCCGGGCGCCTCTGTGATGGCGAAATAATTATCAATGGTTCCATTGGCCTCAATAGTCGTGCCCGGGGGCAGGCCATCGATAATGAAAAATGGATTGCTCGGTATCTCGTGGACGTACGCATGGGGCGCCGGAGGCAGAGATGCGGTGCCGCCGCCATTGTCCGGTACCGTCTGGGCCAAGCCTTGCCCGCAGGCGCACAACAATACCACCAACAACACGATGCCTCGCATGTTCATGGGAGTCTCCTTCACCACCTGATTGTTCGGACATGAAACGCTGGCGACATGCTACCCATGTGCTGATGTGTCTGTCAATAAATATTTTGAACGTTTCAAATCTTATGAATCGAACGCCCCGCGTATCCCACCGTCATTGTCGCTCCCACGTCGATTTCTCGACAGGTGTAAAACAAACTCACCTCCTATCGGCCCGGCGTTCTGACCGCAAATATTCCACGTGATGCGGCCATCAATGTTCGTCCAGTCCGTGAATCGGTGAGTGAGTATGCACACGCCCTCAAACGCAACGACGATGGCGCAAGGCCAGCAAAGACGCGGCAGACAGCATTGAAAGCACAGCCGGCTCAGGCACAACCAGGTTGCTCAATGCTTCATCGAAGCTCAGATCGGAACTGGTGCCGAAGCCCCAGTTATCGCCGAGGATCTGAAGGTCAGCCAGGTTGACCACGCTGTCGCCGGTGAAGTCGGCCTGGGCCCAGTCGGCGGTGGTGGACTGCCAGTTATCGCCGAGGATTTGCAGGTCGGAGAGGTTGACCAGTCCATCGCCGTTGGCGTCGCCTGGGTGCAGGGTCTGCGGGTTGAGGTCGATTTCCCAGCCGATGTCAACCATGCCGGCCGCGTCCAGGAGAGTGAAATACTTGCGTGTGCCCTGGGTCAGCGATGGGTCCATGGCTGCTTCCTGAGCGGTGCCGCCGACGTAGGTGGTGCTCATGGTGCCGTTGGCCCAGTGGGCGTGAAACACGGGCTCGACGGGGACGTCATTGCCATAGACATTGACGGCATTGGAGCCGGTGAAAAGAGGATTCGGAGAGGTCGGACCACTGACCAGGGCCTGCCATTCGTCGCTGCTGAAACCGAGTGCATGGGCCAGTTCGTGCAGGGCGACGGAGTAGAAGTCAGAAGTGCCTGGGGTCACGGGCAGGGTGTGGTTGTATGACCAGGTGGTTGAGCCGTCGTTGTCGAAGGTGATGGCGCCGCCCCAGGAAGAGAAGCCGGCGGGTTCGCCGCGAGTGGTGACCGCGTCAATGAAGGCATCAGTGATGGCATTGATTTCGTCGATCTCGTCAGGGGACAAGAAGTAGCCTGTGGGTTCGACGGAATAGCCCCAGCCGCCGACAGAGCCCTGCCCGAGGGTTGTGCCGCTGAGCGATTCAGCACCGGCGAAAATGAGATAGGAGTCGGCGGCAATGGTGTCGTTGTAACGGGTAATGATGCCGGAGCCGGCGGGATTGAAGAACTGGCTGTTCCAGTTCCAGATGACCTGGCCGTCGAAATACTGGCTGTTGTAGATATTCGGCGTCTGGATCAAGGAGAAGGTGTCGTCGAGGATGCTGGACAGATCGGCCGCGGCGGCCTCGAGCGCGTTGCGGGCCGTGGCATTGCTGAAGAAGTTGCTGGTGTCGTACTGGTAATCGAAGACGATGTTGAACGCCGAAGCGTTAAAGGCGACCAAACCGAACAGGAGCGCGGCCAACACGCAGGCAGACGGCGAACGTCGGCTATGACGGTGACTGGTCATGTTCATGCTCACTTGACAAGGGGTGACGGGGAACCGGAAGGCGACACGCAAACCAGAAGCAACAGGCAAGCCAATCATGGCTCACTCTCCGGAAACTGATCTAGGCATGATATCAACGACAGGCGACAGCAGCCAGATAATTTTCGAGGTAAAGCCGGTGTGTCAGATCTGCGACACACGGTCCGTCCTGCCGCGGCAGGATGACGGCCGCAAGCTGCAAACGATAGCAGGTTGCCAGCGGACTGAACCAACAACCTGGGTAACTTCATCATGACAGAAACCCACGGACGAAGGTCCGTGGGCTTCGGGTTGCTATGGTCAGCACGGCGCCGGCTGTACTATTGCATGGCTTCAGACACCGGCACGCTGGGCAGCGCGGAGGCTGTGGGGCTGATCAGCTCCTGGAGGCGTTTGATGATCTCGCGCTCGTTCTGAAGGCGCAGACGCTCGTCGCTGTCGCGGTCCTGCTCCATGGAGCGGGAAAGAATCTGCGGCTGGCCCGGCTGAATGTAGAGCATGCGCGTGGTGCCGCCGACGCCGGTGCGGGTGGTCTGGGGCACCAGGTCAACCAGGACGGCGCCGACGTTCATGTCGATGCTCAGGCCGTCGATCTGGCTGGGCCGACCGATGGGATCGCCGGGCTGGATGGTGAAATCAGCCTTGCGCGGCATGCCGTCGAAGTAGCGCCAGACTTCCACGGTGGCCACCTGCTGCTGAGCGGCGCTGACCAGGAAGAAGTTGAACTCCGACTCGATGACCACCGGATCGGTCCACGGGGCGGCGGCCAGTTCCTGCTCGCTGGGGCCGAGCGAGATCTTGTTGTAGTTCTCAGCTTTCTGATCCGCCTGCACGCGGTTCTCCCGGAACAGGGGATTGACCACGGACACCATGAGGCGATAGCGATAGGTGTGGCCGCGCTGGATGGTCAGATCGTGCGCCCAGACGCGGACAACCTGCGAGACTTCTTCCTGTCCGGGCACAACGCCGGGCTGCGGCACCGGACCGCGGCCAAAGGCATTGCCACGGCCGTAGGGCATGCCGCGACCATAGGATGGATAGCGAGAACCCGGGGCCTGCATGGGCATGAACCCATCTTCCTCGAACATCTCGAACTCGTCGAAGCCCATCGATCCCGGCCCGCCGACCATGTACTGCTGGGTGGCGGAGGTGGCAGCGTCCAGTTCGACGCCCTGCAACTCATCGCGCTTCTGCATTTCGATCTGCAGATCTTCGACGAGCTTGACGCGGCGCTGCTGCAAGTCCTGAAGGCGGTTGGCCGCCGCGGCGCCTGGGGCGGCACGGGTAGCGCCGCCGCCGGTACGGAAGCCGCCGCCGCCCATGTCACCCATGCCCATTTCCTCGAAATCCTCGATCGAGGAGATGCTCTGTCGCGGGGCGGCGGCACCGGCTCGGGGATTGAGAGCCTGCTGTGGCTGCTCAGGTCGATTGCTCTGTCGCTCCAGTTGCTGATCGATGGTATCCAACTGCTTTGTGAGGCTGGCGATGCGGCGGTTGAGCGAATCGAGCTTGCGATTGTCCTCGGGGGACAACTTTTCAGCCTTTTCCGGGGGCAGCCACTGCCGGGCGTGGACGGCCACGGGGATGAAATTCGGACGTGCGATCAGTTCCTGATTTTCCTTGATGTTCTGCAGCGTGTCGCGGGCGGTCTGGTCATCGAAGTCCTGAGAGAAATCAGGCTGGAATGCGACCTGCGTGGGCAGCGGCGGGACGATGATCGGTTCGGACCACTGGCCGGTGGCTGGATCCAGTTCCTGGCGCAGCAGGTACACGGCGCTGATGGCCTGCTTGCCGCGCCACATGACTTTGGGCAACGCCAGGAGATTGCCGGCCGAAGGCTTGGCATCCAGGCGCTTGATCCACGCATCCATGTCGAACTTGCCCTCGACGGAAACGAAGGGGAAGTCGGCCGGCTGCCGATTGCCGATCATCTGGAAAATGCTGGTGATCTGGCTCTCTTCGAGGGCCAGATCGGTGTTGGTCGGATCGAAGACGCTGTAGCTGTCATAGACCATCACGTCGGTGGCCATGGGCGGATGGGGCAGCAAGTAAGGCTGCTGCGGGCCGCCGGCCACGGCCACGTCCTTGCCCAGGCCGGTGCGTGCCAAGGGGGGCAGTTTGTCGCTGCTGGGCGCGGCCGAATCATTTAGCCGCGTGGCGAATTCCTGAGCATAGGGCGGCACGGGTATTTGCGGGAACTGGTCGTAGTTGCGCAAGCTGGTTTCGACACGCTCCGCGGTCTTGGCGATCTCGCTTTCCAGGGCCTGCGGATCGAGCGTGCGTCCCTGGGACTGTCGGGCATAGGGCTGTCCCGTGACGTAAAGCACGGTGATCAGCAGGGCCAGAAGGATGCCACCGCCGAGGATCAGTTTTTCCACATGCCGAGTGAAGAATCCAAGGTCCTTGCTTTTCATAACGGCCCCTTTCCATTGAAGGCCAGACGTATCAAATCATGCGCGCGATTACTGAACAAACTCTTCGAAGTCTTCCATGCCGCCACCAAAATCCATGTACCCGCCGCCGGGGCCGGTATCCAGTTCCGGTTCATCGATGCCGACGTAACTGCGGACGCGGTCGGGCATGAGAGGCTGGGTCCAGTCGCGCAGCCAGATGGTCTCGATGACCATGGTGGCGGTGACCACATCGTCGGGCCCGTAGAAGTAGCCCTGCTGCAGGCCCTCGTATTCGTCGATGTTTTCGATCTGGACGTTGAGGACGGTCATGAAGTTGACGCTGTTGATCGCGGCGATCAGCTGGTTGAGCCGGGCATAGTCCACCGCCACGGTGAGCACGACCTGTCGCACGTCATAAAGGGCATTGGACACGCGGCCGGTGGGCCCGACGAAGAAATTGTTGGAAGTCGCCTGGGTCGGATCGTTGGTGCGCTGAGCGGCGATGGGCGGGCCGAAGGACCCGTCGGTGCGCTGGGCGCTGGCAAACTGGCCGTTGGAGGCGGCACCGAGCGTGTGCAGTCCGATGTATCCGGGCACGATCTGGATGCCCATCAGCCGCTTGACCGGGGCGGTGATGACGTTGGCCTTGGGGTCGTTGACCTGGTTGACCTTGGCGATGGCGCGGATGATGTCCTGCTGCATCCACAACTCAAGCTGGCCCTCCCACAACTGGTGCGGTAGCGGCGCGGTGTCCAGGAAGGCCCAACTCTCGACCTGGAAGGGGAACTGATCGTACTGTTGCAGCTGACCGCCGTAGGTCTGGCCCGGCACCAGTTCCTTGTTGGCGTAAATGTGGATCTGGGCTGCTTTCTGATGAAGCATGTCGATCAACTTGTCGCGCATCTCCTGTTCCAGGTCCTTCTGGTCCGATTCGGTCAGTTGGGTGTTGGTCACGTTGGAGACGAAGTCGCGCTCCACGATGGACAGATTGATCTGGATGTCCTGGGGCGAAGGGGGTGAACCGGCATCCAGGCGCGGAGCTTCAGGCTGCTGCGGATCGGACGGCTCAAACATGTCGAAGAACGACTTGACGTATTCGTAACGGGCCTGGAAGGGGATTTCGAAATTGTTCTCGTCCCACTTGGGAAACAGCCCCGGCAGCAGCGGGTCATGGTAGCGCTTGTTGTACTCCACCGCCCGCTGATAGACACCGTCGTACTGCTCGGCCATGCCGTCGTACATGGTGCTCAGCTTGTCGATCACGTCCTGGTTGATGGTGACGCCGGAGATCGAGTCAGGCGGCGCATCCGGCCGAGGGCCTGGCACCTGCACGCTGGCGCTGGTGTAGGCGTTCAGTGAGGTGATGACGGCCTCGCGCTGGCCCAGTTGTTCGCGGAACTTGCTGCCCTGAAGATGCACCCAGCCCAGAAAGCCGAGCGACAGCATCACCACGATGATGGAGATCACGGAAACAACGTTGGACTTGATCCATTCAATGGCGATTCTCATGTGTGGTCCTCCTGCCGCATGAGGTTGGCGGCGGGCTGCGGCGGCGCGGACTCAGGTTCCGGCTGCGGCGAGGCGGGGGCGGCCGGCTGTTCGCCATCGGGCTGCGCCGGTGGCGGCTTGTCGGCGCCCTGCTCGCTGAGTCGGGCGTTCTCCGGCTTCTTCAGTTCGATGGTGAAACGAATGGTGAACTGCCAGTCGCGGGAGGTGGTCTCATCCTGCAAAGGTCGTTGGGGGTAATAGGCGGCAATATTGGTCGTGCCCATGTTGTAAGAGCCGCCCCCCATGCCGCCGTCAAATTCCATCATCTCCATGTCTTCCTCAAAACCCATGGACATGCCGGGGTTTCGATAGTTGGTGCGGGGGGGGTAGCTGGATCGGGACGGCGCGGTGGGAAACGCGCTGCGGCCGCTGCGCGCGCCGGGCGTGGTCATGCCGCCAGGCATACCGGCCGCGGCCCGCAGGGTCGGATCCTCCGGCACCGGTCCCAGGGTCAACGGATCGCTGCTGAGCGTGATCTTGTAGGGTCGATCGGGCCGATTGCTGTTTTCGATCAGGTAGCGCAGGAAGGTCTGATTCAGGAACTTGGCCGGTGGCGTGCTGGGGCTGTTGGCCTCGTGATAAGGTGTAGTGCCGTAGAGCGTGATTTTGATCCGCGGCACGGTGGATTCGGTGGGCAACGCTGCACTGGGTGCGGTGGCGCCTGCCATGTCGCCCATGCCTTCGGCCCCGGCCATGCCGGGGTCAACGCCTTCAACCGCTGCGTCGGTCGTTGCCATTTGCTCCCAGAATTGATTGGTGTCGAAGGTCTGGCTGAAGATGGACTCCGCACCGCCACCCATGCCACCCGTACCGCCCATCATGGCCATCGGTGCGGGGCTGCCGGCGACGCCGGGCGTTTGGGATTGCGTGTCGATACCGACCACGTAGCGCGTCTCGATGCGATCGATGCGCAGGTAGCGGCGCTGCGGGCGCGGGATCGCTTTCCATTGCTCGTAGTCTGCCTGCAACAATTGCGGTTGGGGTTTGGCGGCGAGGGCGGCCTGGGAGATGTCCTCAAACAGCAGGGGCCAGACGTTGCGGTAGTCGAGTATCCGTCGGACGTTGGCGATGCGTTGCATCTGCACGTCTTTTTCCAACCCTTGGTATTCGCTCTGGAAACGTTGGGCCTGACCTTGAACGCGGGAAACGACGCGCTCGGTTTCCTGCATGGCGCCTTGGTGGGCGCCGCTGTCCATGTAATACTTGCCGCCCGCCAGGGCCGATCCCAGCGCCACGCACGCGGCCGCGGCGGCGATCCACGGCTGCTTGGCCCGCCACACACGCTGACGGACCAGGTAGCTGGGCAGCACGTTGGCGCTGACCTGTTCCAATCCCACGCCCTGCAGGGCCAGACCGTAAGCCGTGGCCAGGTTCACCACCCGCGTGCTGAACTCCGCCTCCTGTTTGCCGGCCACGTTCAGCCGCTTGAAGCTGTCGGGGCGGACAACCTTCAACTGCAACTGCTGCTTGAGGAACTTGCTCAAACCCGGCAGCTTGAATGTCGAGCCGACGCAGACCAGTTGCTTGAGCTGGGCGTCGCGGTTGAGCGACTGGTAGTAGCCGATCGAGCGCTGAATCTCCTGTACCAGGTCGGCAAACACCGGCCGCATGGCGCTGAAGATCTGCCGCGAGTACTTGCTCTGGGCCGCCTCCCGCTTGTAACGCTCAGCCTTGGAGAAGCTGATCTTGAAGGCCTTGACCAGGGCCTCGGTGAAGTGGTTGCCGCCGATGGGCAGCGTGCGCAGCCAGATGCCGCCGGACTCGACGATGATCACGTCGGTGCTGATGGTGCCGATGTCCATGTACACCGTGCCGTCCATCTCGTCGGGCGTCTCGGCGTTGTCGTAGGCGAAGGCGTTGTAAACCGCCAGCGGCGAAAGGGTCAGGGCATCGATGCGCAGGCCCACCGAGCGATAGTTGCTCAGGAAGCCGGCCACCCGCTCCTTGGTGATGGCGAAGATACCCACCTCCACGTCGGGCGAGTCAGCCTGCTGGAAGACCTGGTAGTCCCATTCCACCTGGTCGATGGGGAAGGGAATCTGCTGCTGGGCCTCGTAGCCGACGATGGAGGGAATCTTCTTCGGCTCGACTGGCGGCAGCTTGGCGAAGCGGGCAAACGCCAGGTGCCCGGGCACGCCGATGACGATCTGGCTTCGTTCGGCGTCGGGGTGCTTGCTCATGAAGGCGTCGAGGCCGACCTGGATCGCCTCATCCACATTCATGTCCGGCGTGGAAAGCACCTGCTTGAAGGGCAGGTAGTCCCAGTCGGCGACTTCGACCTGGCCATGCGTACGAATCAATCGCATGGCCTTGATGGCGTACTGGCCTACCTCCAGGCCCCAAGCGTCATTCTTTCTTGCCATCGCAGGCTCCCATAGGCGGGGTTTTTCGCAACGTTCGGCCAGCCATGCCGGGTGTGTCACAATGCTGGCAGCAGCGGAAAGCTCATGTTTCAACCTCGACCGGGCGGGTCCCGCCAACCGGCGTCATGGGCCGGCGGCAAGGGCGTGGTCGCGGCTACGTACTGGCGGGTCGGAAACGTCATGCAGCGGTCGGATAATCCGTATCCATGATTCCAGGCCGCACATCATAACAAGTCCGCGTCACCAGTATTTAACGCTCATTCGCCCCCCAGGTCAAGAACAATTTGCACCCGGCCAGCGCCCACCCGGGGGGCGGAAAAATCTGGCCGATTTGCCTTGCCGAATCACGCTCGCCCCGATAAGCTGCCGATAAGCTGTCAGGGCCGCCTTGTGGGTGACCCTGCGTTTGGGGGGTACGACTGTCCCTTTGGAGACCTGGCCATCGCTCGATCAAGATTCCGACCGCAGCAGAAGGAGACCGGCAAGCGGCTGCGCGTCAACGACATGATCCGCATTTCTCCGGTCCGACTCATCGACGAGAACAACGAGCAGGTCGGCGTGGTTGACCTTGACGACGCCCGTCAGCGTGCGCGCGTCGCCCAGCTCGATCTGGTCGAGGTCTCACCCCAGTCCAGTCCGCCCGTCTGCCGGATCATGGACTACGGCAAGTGGAAGTACGCCCAGAAAAAGAAAGAGCAGAAGGCCAAGGCCCACGCCAAGCAGTCGGAGATCAAGGGCGTTCGCCTGCGTCCCAAGATCGACGACCACGACCTGGAGATCAAGCTCAGCAAGGCCCGCGAGTTCCTCAGCGACGGCGACAAGGTCCAGTTCGTCATGCTCTTCCGCGGCCGGGAGATGGCCCACCGCGATCTGGGCATGCGCTCCATGCGCGATATCTGCGATCAGTTGACCGACTGCTCCAAGGTCGAGCAGGAGCCGAAGATGATGGGCCGCCGCATGACTATGGTGCTGGCGCCCGATCGCAAGGCCAAAGCCAAGAGCGAAGCGCAGGCCGAGTCGCCGCCATCACAACCCGCGGCCACCAACCCGTCATAGAAGAACCACCTTGTCCGCTGCCAAACGCCCGTTGCTGACCACCCGCAACCTGCTGGTCGCCGCACTGCTGCTGGCACAATTGCTCGCTGTCCTGCTGGTGCTGGCCCTGTTTGAAAACCGGCTTAACCTCACACTCGTCAACTTAGACCAGCAGAATCCCCAGGCCCTGATGACCCTGCTCTTCGAGGTCCGCCTGATGGGACTGCTGCTGGTCGCCCTGCTACTGGCGCTCAGCGCTCTGCTGGCTTTCATCGTCATCCGCAGTCACGATCGCCAGCTTGCCGCGATTCATCAGAAGCTCGAACAGATCGTCGAAGACCGCAGCCGCGATATCGTCCGCAGCCGCGATGCCGTGATCTTCGGCCTGGCCATGCTCGCTGAACAACGCGACGGCGAGACCGGCGAACACCTCGAACGCATCGGCCAATACACCGACCTGATCGCCCGCGCTTACGCCGCCCGGCACACTGGTTACGACCAGCGCTGGGTCCACACCCTGCGCGTCACCTGCGTCCTGCACGATATCGGCAAGGTCGCCATCCCCGACGCCATCCTGCGCAAACCCGAGGCCCTGACCGACGAAGAACGTCATGTCATCGAGCAACACCCCTACTTCGGCGGCCACACCCTCCACGAACTGCAACGACGCTGGGGTGAAGACCAGTTCCTGACCACCGCCGCTGACATCTGCCTCGGCCATCACGAGCGCTGGGACGGCCAGGGCTATCCCTTCGGCCGCAACGGCGCTGAAATCCCATTGCCTGCCCGCATCGTCGCCATTGCCGACGTGTACGACGCACTGACCAGCCGCCGCCACTACAAGGAGCAGATGAGCCACGAGCAGGCCAAACTCATGATCATGGAACGCTCCGAAACCCATTTCGACCCGGCCGTGGTCGAAGCATTCCTGGCCTGCGAAAAGGAATTGGAGAAGATCGCTTTTGATCCCCACCGCGAGGTGACCGACTCTGGGCCGGCAGCGCCGGAGATCTGACGTATGCTTGGCAGTGCTCTGAGGCGCTGATAGAATCGTCGCATTCCACTGGGGCCGTAGCTCAATTGGGAGAGCGCTGCGTTCGCAATGCAGAGGTTGAGGGTTCGATCCCCTTCGGCTCCATTCAAGTAAATACCGCCGAGGACGCGAGTTAGCGTCAACCCTTCCCAGAAGGTGCGGCCATGCCAACGGTCAACATTTGACCTTTAGCAAGGAGACCGCCCCATGCCCCGACTCAAAACGAGAACACCACGCATCTATCGGGACCGCGACTATGCCTACGTCAAGCTGGATGGCCAGCGTGTACCGCTTGGGCGGTGGGGGACTGCCGAGGCCCAGGAGGCATACGACCGCCTGATCGCGGAATGGCTGGCCAATGGCCGCAAGGTACCCGCCCCCACCGTCGAGACGGAGCCGCAGACCGTGACCGAGGTGCTCGTAGCCTACACCCGGCACGTTGACCAGCGGTATGGCTCCACCAAAGCCCCAACCATCCGGGTTGTATTCAGGCTGGCCCGACAGCTCTACGGCTCGGAGCCGGCCGAGGCTTTCGGCCCCAAGCGGCTCCGAGTGGTCCGTGATAGCATGATCGCGGCCGGGCTGGCCCGCAGCACGATCAACGAGCGGATTGGCTGGCTGGTTCGTGCCTTCAAGTGGGCCGCGTCACACGAGCTTTGCAGCGAGCGTATTTATCGCCGACTGGCGACCGTGCAGGGCCTACGCCGTGGCGAAGGCGGCAAGGAGACGGCAAAGATCAAGCCCGTTCCCTGTGAGGACATCCGCCGGGTCCGCCGACGCATGGCCCGACCCGTCCGGGGGCTGATCGACTTGCAATTGTTGACCGGGGCGCGGCCCGGCGAGTTGCTCAACCTGTCCGCCACTGACATAGATCGTTCCGGGAGCGGGGAGGTCTGGACGTACAAGCTCGTCCAGCACAAAGCAGCACGCTTTGACAAAGAGCGGACGATCTACTTTGGTCCCCGCGCCCAGCGCATTCTCCAGCAGTTCATGCCCCCGGGGCGAGCGATCGACAAGCCGTTATTCTCCCCCCGCGATGCGTTCGCCGAGGCTATGCGGCGACGCTGCACCATCGGCAAGGGCCGACGCCCCAATCAGAAGGCCAACCCGGTCACGACCGGCCGCAGTATCGGCGACGCCTACACCACCGCCAGCTACCGCCGCGCGATCAACTACGGTTGCAAGGCGGCGGGCGTCCCCGACTTCGGACCGCACCGCTTGCGCCACAACGCGGCGACGTTTCTGCGGCGTCAGTTCGGACTCGACGTTGCCAGTGTCATTCTCGGTCACTCGACGCTCGCGGTGACGGCGACCTACGCCGAGTTGAACGACAAAAAGGCCCGCGAAGTGATCGCTTGCGTCGGGTAGGCCCCACTCAAGCAGATTCAAGCTCAACCTCCAGGGCGCCGACTGTAGCCGCGATATTCGCCGTCGTCGGGAGTCAGTAGAATCAGGGCCTGATCGTGCGCCCTCTTCTGAGGTATGGAGTCGCACGTGTTGACTCTGATGAGTAGCCTTAGCAAGGAACCTGGTCGTCGAGATGCCGAGGATAAATCGCAATGGCCATTTTAAAGCAATTCCACCGAGACACACTCCAGAGCTTGATCGACCGCTTCGACGCGGCGGCGCCCGATTTCCGGGGACTCAAGCACACGGTTGTACTTGGGCCGCACATTGACCAACCCGACGCAGACACGACCGACTTGAGTTTCTCGCCGACGATGGGCCGCAAAGTCAAATCTGTCAGGCTGATCGACGGGGCGCTGATCAGGGGCCGCCGCCAAGATTTGATCTCCCGTTCGATCGTGTCGATGGACACTGACAACAAGTCGATAGCCAACGCACAGGGTCGGTGCTATGGTCGGTCCGTCATCTGCGGGAATAAACAGTGCAAGTCGAGCATTGAATACCTGCGAGGACTTTGCAAGGAAGCTTACGTAATTTGTCGCGAATTGTCCGTGACCGAGACACTCCCGTGGCGCCAAATGGGATCGTACAGGGATAGGCGCGAGCATCTGCGACCCAACCTCGATCATCTGTGGCTCACGGGTCTGCAGATCGTCGCGCACAGAAATCGATTGCCTGGTGTGTATGTATTGGCCCGGGAAATCCGTTCCGAGCCGGCGCATCATGTAGATCGACGAACAAATAAACCACTTCCAGCGCCGCCGCGGCGATCCGCCAAAGCACCGGACGTACTACACGTCCCCGCCTGTATCTTCCTTGCCACTCCTCGTGGCCTTATCTCAGACGAGTTCAGCGACGACAAGAACCTGTTTGACGTGATGGCCGCCATGCTGAAGCGGGCTCAATCCCGATACCTCTACAGAGCGAACCTGTGCGCCGTCTCCGCGGCCGCGCTGCGGTGGATCTTGAGCCGATACGGGACGCGGAAACAAGCGACCGACAGGATCAAGCTGTTGCCCAAAGAAACAGTCGTCCTGCTCGACGGGAATAGATTCAAGCTGAACCGCAAGAAATTCGAGTTCGAGATTGTAAAGGCTTTGGTGGACGCCGCCGGGGATTGGCGCTCATCCAAAGAGTTGTGTCCCCACAAGAAGGTTCGGGTCGACAGGGACATCAAATCTCTTCCGCAGAAACTCCGACAGATCATCGAATCCAGACCTGGCAGAGGGTACCACATGACGATCTTTACGGCCTGACATAACTTGTCCATAGTTATGTCAAGCGACCGGCGGCATCATTTGCGACATGCTGCTGCCACAGTCTCTGATCGACCGAGTTGACTTACTTACCCTCTCTGAGGCGGCGCGTCGGCTCCCAGGCCGGCCGCACAGGGCAACGCTCTGGCGCTGGAGCCGACGCGGCATCGAAACCCGCCGTGGCCGTGTCCGGCTGCGCGTTCTTCGCCTTGGCCATCGCGTCTTCGTCGCGCCCGAAGACATTGACACGTTTGCGCGGGAACTTGCTGACGCGGACGTTGCCACACCCGACGCGAGTCCCTTGGCACTAAGGCAGCCGCGATCCGCGGCGGCACGTTTGACGGCACGCCAGGCCGCCGCAGAGCGCGAGGCTGAGGCGCTGGGCCTCTAGCGATGGCACCGCATGAGCCCGAGTTCGCCGGCAGTGGCGCACGCGGCGAGTAAGGAACAAGCAGATGGCAGCCAACCAGGACCAGAAAACCCTCAAGGCGGCGCGCGATTACCTGGCTCGCAACTGGTCTATCGTTCCGATTCCGTACAAGAGCAAGCGCCCGAGCCTGCGCGGCTGGACAGCACTTCGCATTACCGAAAGCCAGCTGACT
The DNA here is from genome assembly GCA_020849625.1 of Phycisphaeraceae bacterium. GTDB lineage: Bacteria > Planctomycetota > Phycisphaerae > Phycisphaerales > Phycisphaeraceae > JADLFV01. The sequence continues at coordinate 7,988 of JADLFV010000051.1, read as the reverse complement.
CAGCATTTCGACGGCGGGCCGCAAAACATCGGCGTTCTGCTGCGAGAACCGAGCGGCTGGCTGATTGACGTGGATCTGGACCACCCCAAGGCGGGGTCGATGACCGAGCAGATCGGAAGCGGGCATACGTGGACATCCGGCAGCGACCTGATCGAACAGGCGAACGACCTGCTTATACTCGACACGCTCGATGCCCACGACCTCATTCGGCAGGCGGGCGATTGCCTGCTCGAGCGCGGGGACATGGTCGCGGACGGCCCCGCTGTGACTACGCCGTACTTCCTCGAGGCCGAGCAGACCATCCGACAGACGTTTGATCAGCACGGCTCGTCCGATTGCCCGCTGATCACCGGCGTGTTCGACCCGTCGAATCTCAGCCCGCAGCAGGCCGAGGCGTATCGGTGCGCCCTGCGCCAGCGAATCAGCGTCGTCTCCGGTCTGGCCGGCACAGGCAAGACCTATGTCGTGGCGCGGTTGGCGCAGACCTGCCAGCGATCCGACATGGCCGTGAAGCTGTGCGCGCCCACCGGGAAGGCAGCCAAGCGGATCGAGGAAGTGCTCCGCGACAAGTACCGGATGCAGATCGAAGCGAGCACCATCCACCGCATGCTCGAATACAACGGCACTGGCTTCGGCGTCGAGGTGGTGGACGCCGACGTGGTGATCGTCGACGAGGTGTCGATGGTCGATGTGCCGCTGATGGCGAACCTGCTACGGCGCATCGACTTTAGCCGCACTCGGCTCGTGCTGGTCGGCGATCACAATCAGTTGCCGCCGGTCGGACCGGGCAACGTGCTGCGCGATCTGGTGCAGCATCGGCTCGTGCCCACGGTCGTGCTGGACAAGGTGTACCGCCAGGCGGGCGTACTCAAGTGCAACAGCACGGCCGTGCTGCACGGCGAGGTGCACGCCACCGAGACCGATGACGAGACCCGGTGGATCGTGGTCGATCAGTTCTCCGACGCCCAGCAGATTCAATTGTACCTGCGCGACCTCGTGCTCGATCGACTGCCGACGCGCTTCGGCTACGACCCGGTGCGCGATGTGCAGGTGATCACGCCGACGCACAAGGGCCCGCTGGGCACGAAGGCGATCAACGAGGCGATGCAGATGCTGCTGCAAGGCCGGGTGGAGAAGAAGTTCTGCGTCGGTGACAAGGTGATCCAGACCAGGAACGACTACGAGCTGGGCGTGATGAACGGCATGATCGGGTTCGTCGTCGATGTGATCAAGGCGACATACACTATCGTGTTCGACGGAGTTGGCCCGAAGAGTGTTGAGGGGGAGCGTCTGTCCAACGTGATGCTCGCCTATGCGCTCACCGCTCACAAGGCGCAGGGCAGCGAGTTCCCCTGCGCAGTGGTGCTCTGCCACAAGTCGCACTTCTTCGCCGATCGCAACCGGCTCTACACCGCCGTGACTCGTGCGTCACAGACGTGCGTACTGCTGGGCGACCGCTGGGGCCTGCGTAGCGCCGCGAAGAAGAACAACGTCATCCACCGCCGCACCCTCCTAAGTCGCTGGACATCGGCCGTCCCGCAGGAGGTGACCTGCGGATGAACGGCACGCAGTCGATCACTAACATCGAGGCGATCGTCGCCAACACCCCTGACTGCCTGAAGCAGCGGGCGCAGTGGGTGTGCTGGAAATACGTTGAGCGCGACGGCAAGCCGACCAAGTGCCCGGTGAACGCACGAACCGGCGAGTTGGCCGATTCAACTGCGCCGGGCACATGGGCGTCGTTCGATGAGGCGATCGCCGCCGCTCAGAGCAGCGACCAGCTCGCCGGCGTGGGGTATGTGTTCGCGACCGACGATCCGCACTGCGGCATCGACCTCGATCGGTGCATCGATCCGACCGGCGGTGCATTCAAGCCGTGGGCACAGCGGATCATCAGCAACATCGGCAGTTACACTGAAGTCAGCCCGTCCGGCACCGGCGTGAAGATCTTTGTCATCGCCGAGAAGCCGGGCGAGCGCTGCCGGCGACGGTACGAGGACGGCGAGGTCGAAATGTACGACCGCGACCGGTTCTTCACGGTCACCGGCGCGCGATGCGAGACGGTTCCGGCGACCGTCGAATCGCGCCAAGACCAGATCAATACGCTGTATGTCGAGGTGTTCGGCGAAACCGATGAACCGGCCAAGCCCGCTGCCGTTCGATTACCATCGGACAACGGCCATCTCGACGACGCCGAGATCATCCGGCTCGCCAGCACCAGGCGCAACGGGCGCGGCGAGAAGTTCGCGCAACTATGGGCGGGTGACTGGAACGCCCACTTCAACTCGTGGAGCGAGGCCGATTCATCGGTCATCTTCACGCTCGCGTATTACACCAAGGACGCCGGTCAGATCGACCGCATGTTCCGCGGGTCAGGCCTGATGCGCGACAAGTGGGACGAATACCACGGCGAGCAGACCTACGGCAATATGACTATCACCAAGGCGCTGGCCAAGGTCGCAAAGCAGTACACATCGAAGAAGCGTAAGACGAGCAAAGGCAGTTCAGGCAATCGCTTAATGCCAAGCGGCCCGATCAACGGTGAGCCCGCCCCGGGCACGGTCGATCCGACGACGGGCCGGCTCATTCTGTCCACGAAGCGCACGCTGCCGACGGCGGAATCGTTCATCAAGCGCTTTCACCGGCAAGCCGGCGGGCGAATGCTCCATCATTACGCGGGGATGCTGGTCGCGTGGCGGGACAACCGGTACATCGAGATCGAAGACGACGGCATGCGTCACCGACTGCTGCCGTGGATGCACGACGCGGTGCGCATGGTGCATGACAAGGACGCCGGGTGGGTGCCAGAGGATTTCCCGGCCAACCCGACCACGATCAACGCGGCACTCGACTCAATCAAGGCGTACACGTACCTGCCGGCGACGACCGTGTCACCCTCGTGGCTGGGTGACGCATCGAACCAGCCCGCGGCGGCCGATGTCCTGCCGTGCAAGTCATCGCTGCTGCACCTGCCCACCATGCGGCACATGACGCCGACGCCACGTTTCTTTACGGTCAACGCGCTGAACTACGACCCCGACCCCAACGCCGGCCTGCCCGAGCAGTGGATCGATTTCCTGCAGACGCTGTTCGACGACGACATGGAATCGTGGGACCTGCTGCAGGACTGGTTCGGCTACTGCCTGACCGGAGACACATCGCAGCAGAAGATGCTGCTGCTCGTCGGGCCCAAGCGCAGCGGCAAAGGCACCATCGGCCGTGTGCTGACGCACCTCGTGGGGACGGGCAACGTGTGCGGGCCGACGACCACCAGCTTGGCGGGTAACTTCGGCCTGCAACCACTGATCGGCACATCACTGGCCGTCATCTCCGACGCCCGGTTCAGCGGCGACAGTATCCACGCGGTGGTCGAACGGCTGCTCTGCATCAGCGGAGAGGACACGCTCACCGTCGACCGCAAGCACATGACGTCGGTGACGATGAAACTGCCGACGCGGTTCGTGTTTCTGTCCAACGAGCTGCCGCGTCTGAACGACGCCAGCGGAGCGCTGGCCGGGCGGTTCATGATCCTGCGGCTGACGCAGAGCTTCTACGGCCGCGAGGACAAGGCGCTGACCGCCAAGCTGCTGACGGAGCTGCCGGGCATCCTCAACTGGGCCATCGAGGGCTGGCGTCGCCTGCGGCAACGCGGCCATTTCGTGCAGCCCTCCAGCGTCGAGGACGCGGTGCGGGACATGGAGGACCTGTCTAGCCCGGTCGGGGCGTTCGTCCGCGAGCGATGCGAGACCGGGCCGGGCAAACGCACCTGGGTAGACGACCTGTACGGGGCATGGAAGGCCTGGTGCGAGCAGGAAGGCCGCAGCATGGTCACGACCAAGCAGACCTTCGGGCGCGATCTTTCTGCGGCGGTGCCGGGCGTCACGCGGCGACGCGGAACGGGCATGACGGCCTTTTACGAGGGCATCGGCTTGAAGGAGGTGCTGTGATGCACCGAAACCTCACGCCGTTGTACCTGCTTGTATTCCGTTGCACACCGTTGCGTTCGATGCCAAAACCACTGTCGCGCACTGCCGCACACTGTCGCGACAGTTTGGATTGTACGCGCGCGCGCGCGGCCGCACGCGCGCGCACGTGCGCGAGGAATACCAGGGCGCAATGTCAACTGTCGCGGCAGTGTGCGGCAGTGCGCGGCAGTAGCCGGGAGGGAGCGCGATGACCCAGCAGCTCCCGCCCATCCCGCAGCGCCCGTATGTGGCTGACGACGTGCAGGCCCAGATCAAGCCGGTCTACCGGTTCAGCGATGACCCGCCGTCGTTCACCCGCAACGTCCGCTTCGTGGCGATCGACGTGATGATCCTGACCTTCACGGCGCGGCGGCACACCGAATGGCTCGCATCGATCGGCGTGTGCCCCGACGATGTGGCCCGCCTCATCAGCTCCGACCTTGACGCGATCGCCAGGCTGATCACGCCTCCGCCAGCAATCGAACCTGTCTCGCCACAGCCACCCGACGTTGGCCCACGTCCGAAACCGGCCGCGAGGCCGAAAGACTCTCCCACCTCGTTGTGGGCCGCGACACGTGGCGACGTGGGCGAAACGGGCGCGGATCGCGCCGAGGGTGTGCACACGATGAGGCTTCATCAGGAATTCCGTAATACACCGCCGCGCGCCGTAAAGCTCGTGAACGAGTCGCCCCTCACAATTTGTCAACGCGCTAATAAAATGGCGCTCAACAATGGAGCTCACCATGCAAGGGACAGAAAATCTCGCGGTTGTGATCGCGAACCTGATTCATCGCCCCCAGCCAAACCCTCTTGATCGTCGCCAGCATTGGGAGGATTTGCTGACAGCGTGCCGCCTGCTAGAGGCGGCAGGTCGGATGCCGCCCGCTATCGTTTTCGCTCGCAAGGTTGGCTTGCTCTCAATGCTGGCCGATCCGTCGAGCCAGGAGCTTTACAACCGCGAATGGCATGAGCAGTTCAAGGCGCTGGACCGAGCGATCGAGCAGTCCGACAAGCCGTGCCCCAGGCTCGAGCAACAGCGGGCCGCGCTGTCGGCGGAGTTCGACATAGCGGCGGACAAGGTGCTCGCAGACACCATGCGCGCCTATGGTGAACACGAGATGGCAGATCTGTTCGAGACACGCCGAGCCGAGTTCGATCGATGCTGTGATGCGGGCCTCGCAGAATCTGGCAACCGAGAAGAGATCCGTGAGGACGCGTGAGGCACCCCCCCCACCTGCTAGCTAGTCGATTGGCAATGCCATGACCAACGACCACACCCACCAGTGCGAATACCGCAAGGATGACGGCACACCGTGCCGCGCCGCGGCGATGCATGGGTCGGCATATTGCTTTTTTCACGATCCAGCACAGACCGAGAAGCGGCAAGAGGCGCGGCGTACCGGAGGCCGCGAGCGATGCCGGCCCGCCACGGTCGTGGAACCAATCGGCGACGATGGGCCACTCGATCGCGTACAGGACGTGGCCGGGCTGCTAGCCGAGACAATCCACCAGGTCCGCGGCGGCAAACTAGAACCCCGCATCGCCAACGCCGTCGGCTACCTCGCCTCGACCCTGCTCAAAGCGCTGCAGGCCGGTGAGTTGGAGCAGCGCCTCGAACAACTCGAGCGCCTGATGCAGCACCCGCACGAGCAACTGGAACTTCCCTTTCCCGATCTCAGCGATCCACCTGACATGGAGGATAGTCACCTATGAACAAAGCGATCAAGAGCCGCCTCAACCGGGTCACTGACCGGCTCGACCACTGCAGGATCGCACAGGATGTGTGGTTGACGGTTATCGACGAACACGAAAGCTGCTCGGCATTCGTCACCCACTGCCGCGATCAGCGTTGGTTGCCCCGTGACGAAGTTACCCGGCGGCTCGGCACGCTCACAGACCAACCGCGGTCGCATGGAAGACGTGTGCCGAGCCAGCATCGCGATCCCTTGGACCTGCAGCGACTCTGGCGCGAGGCTCACTTCGTGATTTGCCTGGGCATTCATTGCGAGTTGGTGACCCGCCGCCACGCAGCCGATCACTTGGAGCAGGTGCCCTGGCTCCGCCACCAGGTCGACTGGCTGGAGGTGTTGGCGGACATGGTCGTGAGGGGGCCGGATGCCCAAACACCAACAAACAGTAGGGCGATCCTCCGCCGAGTGGTCATGGAATGGAGGCTGCTCAGGGCTCAGGTGCACACGCGCCGCCAGGAGCTTGAGACGCTGACCGGGACAATGCGGCGCATCGGTGAGCGGTATTTCCGCGGCTGCACGCCGCTGTTCCGGGAAACTCGACTCGGGCTGGATGAAGTGCGGGACCAACTCACCGACCTCGCCTGTCGGCTCGCCGGTGAATTGGCTACCGATGGTGCCCCGCTCGCCGAAGCGCCACCGATTCCCATGGTGGAACCGGTGGTGCAGGCCTACGTCGAGGGGCTGATGCGTCTGGCCCGCGCCGAAGTGGTAGGGCCATGGTGAGCGGTGGTCTCTACACGAAAGTCACAGGTGATAGCTCATGGCCCAACACGGCAACAGTCAGTTAATCAACTGCGGCCACTGGTCGCCCTCACCCCCGCCCCCGGAAGTGCCCCCGGAAGGTGAGAAGTCAGGATGGTCCACATCCGGACTTTGTGCGATCAGCAAGTACCGCAACCCAGTTAGCCTGGGCGTGTGCCTGAAAGCCTGCACGCTGGGGCCGAAATTCACCCATATCACGATCGAACGTGCTAAGCCAGTTCGCCAAGCCGCCAATGGAGAGGATCGAAGCGCTGCGGTTGACCCAACCGCGCCAGCGCCGAGTCGAACACGAACAGCCATGAATGTCATTCGTCGCGCCGGTCATGCCGCTCGTAGCGTGGCCAAGACCACCCTCGGCATCGACCGCGCCAGCGACGCCCAGGTCGAGGCCCGCCTCAATGTCTGCCGCCGCTGTCCCGGTGGCCATGCCACATATTAGGATGGCGATGTCCACACCTGCGGCCCCATGCTGGAGTCCTTGAGGCGAAATGGTAAGGGCACGTGCGGCTGTATTCTCCGGAAGAAGGCCCGCGATCTGACGGAGGACTGTCCAAATGGCTGGTGGGTATCGGTAGCCAGCACTTAGTAGCGCAGAGTTTGAGCGACGTTGGGGATGTCAAATCCTTTGGCCTGCCCCAGTGGTTTGCCCACGTCCAGCGACTCGATCTGGGCCAGAGGCTCCAGGTGCTCGTCCACCAGGTCCGCCAGGCGGTGCAGGATCACGGCCCGGTCATTGTTTGGCATCGTGGCCCAGCTGCTCGTGCGAAAGGCCCTCTGAGCAGCTTCCACGGCGCGGTCGATGTCAGGTGCCTCCGCTGCAGCCACCTTGGCAATCACCGTACCCTGGCCGGGGTCCTGGACTTCCAGTTCGTTCTCATCAGCGGCTGGAGTCCATTGGCCGCCCACGAACATCCTGATGGGTCGTTGAGCAAGAAAAGTTTTAACTAGCGGATGCCAATTCATAGCCGTTGGTCCTCCTACAGAACTGGTCACCCCCTGGAGCCACAGAAACTACGGTTTCTGATGATTCTAGGCACTCGTCTGCGTAGCCGCTTCACCGCCGAGGCCAATCATTGTGACATCAGGTAAATGATGGATGCCGTCACTGATCTGAAATAAACCCGGGTGACGATTGCGCCATGCCTCGTTGGCGGCGGGTGTGAACTGCGGGGAGTTGATTTCCACACCGTTCATAGTGGGCACGCGGGCGGCGAAGAGAGCTGCATGGACTGCGGACAGGCCGGGATTGGTCAGGTCCTGTAGAGAGAGTGCCATGCCATGTTGCAACGCCCAGGCCGCGGCAATCAAGATGAAACTGTGCCCTTGCAGGTTTTGAGGGCAAAGCCGGACCAGCCTTGCTCGCGCGCCAGCGGCATGGAAGCGAGCGTCATGAGGCCCTCGTCCACCATCACCGGCTTGCGGGCTGCGACAGGGTGCCAGTCATAGGCGTATCTGGCAATATCGCGGCCGGTGGGTTGTTCGATCATTTCCAGGGCGCGGTAGGCATCCG
>JADLFV010000050.1 GCA_020849625.1 Phycisphaeraceae bacterium | reverse complement strand
CCTGCCGCACCCGCGACGCTTTGTGGAGCACCATGCAATCGGTGCTGGACCAAGTCACCGCCGCCGACGCCCAGCACTGCTTCACCCACTGCGGCTACACGCTACACTTGGAATAGGAATGCTCTAGGTGTGTCTGACGATCTACACGTTGCTACGGCACATACAACTACAACCTGAGGCAATGTGTGCTCCCGGACCACCCGGGAAAGAACTTATTTAAGTTAAATATGATCTTGGTGTCGGCGGTGTTGAGTGGCGGACTTGTGGGGTAGCGCGGGGGGTCAGGTGCGTGGGGGTTGGGTGCAGCGCTGCCAGTCCACGCGGGTGATGGCTTCCAGGATGGCGGGGTCGAGGATGGCTTTGTGAACCTGCACGTTCTGCGGCAGACATTGCGGCACGGTGGTCAGGACGGGGCAGCCGCAGAGTTTTTCGATCCATGTGCGGTTGTCGGCCATCGACAGATCGTGACTATCAGCGTCGAACTGGTTCATCACGATGCCGGCAACGCGCAGGCCGGCCGACTTGAGCAAGCGAGCGGTCATGGTGGTGTGGTTGAGGGTGCCAAGGCCGCTGCGGGTGACGATGAGGACGGGATAGTCCAAGGCGCGAGCCGGGTCGAGCACGGTGCAGCGCGGGTGCTTGGGATCGAGCGGAACCATCAGGCCGCCGACACCTTCGATCAGAAGACAATCGCTGGACTGATCGATCCGGGCCAGGCAGTGGGCCAGATGGTCCCAGTCGATGGTTTGTTCGACGCGCTGGGCGGCGGCGGCGGGCGCCAACGGGGCGGCGAAGCGAATGGGGTTGATCACATCCAGCGGCAGACGACAGTCGGCGAAATGAGCCAGGGCTTCGGCGTCTTGGCTGACCAGGCCCTCGCGTTCGTGGCGGCAACCGCTGGCGAAGGGTTTGCATACGCCAACACGCTGTTGGGGGTTCTGGCTGCGCAGGGCGGCGGCGATGGCGCAGGTGATGACGGTCTTGCCGACGCCGGTGTCGGTGGCGGTGATGAACAGGCCGGGGCAACGCAGGGACGGTGGGGACTGCCACATGGGGGGTATGGTAGCGGCGGGTGACGGTCCAGAGGATCGCCACGTAGAGGCCGAACACGAAGACCACGACTGGAAAACCAAACAGGTTGAGCATTGACCCATTGCGCCAGGTAACGGCGAGGGCGGCAGATACGCCACCTCGAAAAGAGTCATGAACGATGCTGGTCGCACTGAGTAAGCAACAGCGCCTGCGGTCCGAAGATCAGCCAGATGCCCAGCACGACGATGAACTTCGGCTGGTTGATTGTCGTGGCCTGCCGATAGGCGTAACCCTGGGCATAGACCTGGCTCAGCGGATCGATCGCGGCATGCGCGGTCACCGGCCCGCCGCAGTGGGGACAGAAGTGATCGAAGCGGGCGATGGGTTTGACGCAGTGCGGACAAAGATCGTTCTGCTGCAATTGAGGTGCGAGTTCGGATTGCGTGGGAGCTGCTTCAATCATCGGCGGTTCTGATCACTTAACTTTCGGGGGATAGGAAACGCAGGAATCCTCAAGCTTCACGGCTCACCGCTCAAACCTGATAACTCACCGCTGCGGGTTTGGAGCGGGGGAAGTCAGAACCCGGCGCGCTGAAGCACGCCTCGCCCCGAAGCGGGAGCGTCCGGGGACGGGACTTCTTCCGGGGGCGGGGGTCAGTCGCTCTTCATCTGCATGAAGACGATGACGTAACCATCGGGGAGTCGGACAGCGGTTTCGCGGCCGAAGGGGAGGTTGGCCAGGGGAGTGGGGTTGGCGCCGCGCCGGACCAGTTCGGCGTGCAGCTCGTGGATGTTGGTCACCTGGATGCAGACGTCGTAGGGCTCGGTGCCGCGGGGGAAGTCCTCGCGATGGAAGTTGGCCACGGACAGAGATGAGGGGTCGTGGCGGGTCTGCCGCAGCAGCAGATAGACGTCGTCGCGGCAGAAGATGGCCATGTCGTGGTCGGGCTCTTCGTAGGCGACCTCGAAGCCTAACTTCTGTCGTAGGAACTGTTCGCTGGCCTGGAGGTCGCTGACCAGGAAGTAGGGCCAGCAGTTTTTGAGCGCGAGGCGATCCAACGTAGCGGCGTGCGGCATGGCAGCCCCCTTGCGTCCACAAGGTGGAAGAAACGTTGCAGTCGGCTACCTCCAGCCTAGTGACCGGCCGGCGGCAGGTCAATGAAAATATGCGTGGAAGCTGTCGGATGTTTAAGTGATGGCCCGATAAGTGGTTGGGGGAAGGGGGGCGGATGGCGGATGGCGGAAGCCAGAAGGCGGAGGGGGGAAATGCGGGCGGCAAGCCGCTCGGCTACGTAGTGGTCGCACACGATACGCCCCACGCCTCACGCCTCACGCCCAGGACCTACGCCACACCACACGAACCACAAGCCTCAGGCCTGATCCCCGAACTTCTCCTGTTTGCGGGCGATCACCTGCTTGACCCACGCGCTCCAGCGGTCGGAGAGCACCGACAGGGCGAAGTGCTGGCAGACCAGTTCGCGGCCGGCCAGCCCCACCTGTCGGGCCTTTTCGGGATTGCGGCTGACGTGGCGCAGGCACTGAGCGAACTCGATGGCCATCGACGAGATGAACACCTGCTCATCGTGCTTGACGGAAAGGCCCTTGAACGCGGCCGGGGTCCCCACCACGGGCAGGCCGTGCACCATCGCCTCCAGCACTTTGGTCTTGAGCCCGGTGCCCGAGACGATGGGGGCGATGAACAGTTGGTGCCTGGCCAGCTCTTCGGACACGCGCTCGACGTAGCCGACGAAGCGCACGTTGGGCGATTCGAGTTCCGCGCGGATGGCTGGGGGACATTCGCCCAGCACGTTGAGCACCAGGTTGCTCATCTCGAAGCGGCTGAGGAAGGGCACGACCTGGTTGGCGTACCAGCGGATGGCTTCGAGATTGGGTTGATAGTCCATGCCACCCATGAACACGGCCGAGATGGGGCGAACCGTCACGCCGTCCACCGGCTTTTGCGGAATGGCGACGGCCATCGGCATCCACCGCACCTCGCGCCCGCTGCGCCGGGCCAGAAGTTCCGCCTCATCCTGCGAAACCAGGCTCACGCCGTCGGCCGCACGTGCATAATGCACCTCGCGCCGCCGCAGCACTTTGGCCTCGGCCCGCAGCAGTCGGATGGCGACCCACGCGGCTGGTTTGTGCAGCCAGCGCGGGATCTGGCCCGCGAAATAGCCCAGCAGCATGCCCGGCTCGACGCCCAGGCTGACCATCTGCTCATAGCGGGCCGAGAGCAGATCATCCAGGTCCACCAGCCAGGGCGGGCGCACCGCTTCGCTGACCATCTGCCCGCAGGCCTCCGCCAACTGGGCGGTGCGCACCATGTCGGCGATCACCAGTTGGCATCCTTCCTGATCGGCGATGTGCTTGATGCGCCTGACCAGTCTGGGGCTGTAGTAGAGACATTCGTTGAGACTGCGTTTGCCCGTGGCAAACAGCGTCAGCACATTCCACGTCACGCGCAACAGGCCCGGCGGCGGCAAGGCGGTGCCGCGCTGCGTGCCCGTCTTGTCGATGCACACGCACACCAGCTCGTGCTCGGCCGCGGCCAGCGAATCGACGATGGTCTGCAGCACCACCCGCCGGCCCGTTCGCCGATCATCCAGCCGACGTGTCAGCAGCAGCAGAACCTTCATGGTTGAATATCGGATCTGGAATGTCGAATGTCGAATGTTCGCAGCTTGGCCGCTCCCGCCAAACCCAACCCCAGGGCAAATCCGGCGAAGACGGTATGCGTGGCGACCAATGACATGCCGTTGATTGCCAGCGCCACCAGGCAGCCCAATGCCGCGCGGGTGGCGAAGCCCCAGTCGCCCTTCTGTCCGGGCTGATTCAACCAGGTCCATCCTAACCAGCCGGCCGACAGCATCGTCAGCAGCAGCAGGCCGACGCCCAGTTGCAGGCCGTAGTAGGCGTAGAAGTTGTGGATGTAGTGGACGTCGTCGTAAGTCTGTCCGCGGGTCCAGAAGGCGAAGACCGACGCCCCCAGGCCGTGGCCGGCAGGCTGATCGACGATGTAGGGCCAGACGCTCTGCAGTTGCGCTTCGCGGCGGGCCAGGGTTTCCTCGACGGTGAAGGAGGGGTTGTAGGTCAAGGCGTCGGCGGCGCGCTGGGCCAGTTGATTGATCGACTCCGGCATGGCGGCGTAAACGCAACCCGCCAGCACCAGCACCGGGGCCATGCCCAGCAGTCCCGCCAGCAGCCAGCGCCGCGGCAGGATCACCCACAGGGCCGCGACCGGAAAGCTCAGCCACAGCGTGCGCTTGAGCGTGGCTGCCATCGCCACCGCCAGCAGCAGCCAGGCAAGGGTCAACGCCAAATTGGTCCGCCCATCCCAGCTTCGGTGCCACCACAAAGCCGCGGTCACGATCAGGAACATCAACTGCGGCGTACCGCGCCCCACGATCAAGCGCGCCACGCCCAGGTTGGCCACGAAGTGCGTACCACCTTTGGTCAGTTGCAGCGAGCCCAACACGAACGTCGCCACGCAGACCAGTCCCACGATCAGCCCTGTCACCGCCGTGATCCACGCCGCATCGGAAGCCGAGCCGCGTCCGAACACATACGCGGTCAGCAAGGCCACCAGCAGGACTTCGACAAACCAGTGATACAGGTCAGCCGCGATGTAGTACGGCGCGTTCAACGACAGCATCGCAATGACCAGCGCCGCCACGCCGATGCCCGCCCATACCACCAGCACGCCCACGTGTCCCGGGCGCAGGCGCGGGAACGTCACCGGGCGATTCCGCAATACCCGCCACGCCGCCGCCAGCAGGAACGGCCCAAGCAGCAGCGTCACCAGCAGCGCCCGCGCCGCGTCGCCCTCCAGCAACACCCAACCCAGCACTTCACCGACCAATGCCGCCGCCAGCAGCCATGCCCCGACCGACATGTTCCCGTGTTGTGCCGCAGGGGCAGCGCTCGACATGCGATACAAGATAGCAGTTTCGAGTTTAGCGGCCCAAGCCGATATGAGGCTGTTTCTTAACTCCCTCTCCCCTTGGGAGAGGGTTGGGGTGAGGGCCGAACTTCAACTGGTGACATTGCCAAAACACGCTTCAGGTGGTCCGCCCTCACCCTGCCCTCTCCCGGGGGGAGAGGGTTCTGAAACAGCCGCTAAACTTGAAACTCACCAATAGGGGCGCAGTCTTTTCAGTCGCCGCGCCAGCATCGCCGCCACGCGCCCGCTCCACGGCAGGGCCGAGGCGGGCGTGATATTCTTGTTCTCGATGGCGCCCGATGCGCTGGCCTTCCAGTGCTCGCCGGCACTGATGAGCTTGTCCGCCTGCTGCGCGTAGTTGGTCAGCACCGCCTCGTCCCACGGCAAACCCAGAAACGCGATCAGTCCCTGCATCACCTTTCGGGGGTCGGCGGTCAGTTGCTCGTAACTGACGATGGCGTGTCGAGGTTGCCCGGCAAAACGATTGCTCTGGCGCAGGGCGGCATACCAGTGGGCGGCACACTCCCACCACGGTTTGACGTTCGCCCAGCCGGCGGTGTGACTGGCCTTGTGCAGCGATGGCAGCACACCCTGGGCCTGCCGCAGCACGTGGATGAAGCGACAGTCGGGGGTCAGCGAATCGATCAGCGGAATGCGGAACACGTGATCGGGCGTCTTCTCCACCCAGCCCGTGGCCCCGCGCTGTTGTGCCACGGCATCCAGCAGCGCGATAAAATTCAGACCCTCATAGAGGTCGCCCGAGATGTTGTTTTCCGCAAGGAACACCTCCACGCGGCGCTGCAGTTCCACCTCATCAAGCTTGCCGCGCCGGTTGTACGCCTTGTCGAAAACGTGACTTTCGGTGAATCCGGTCAACTGCGGATGAGCGCACAACAGGCTCTGCACGAGCGTCGTGCCCGAGCGCGGACAGCCGACCACGAAGATGCGCAACACGTCCGCCATCACAAACTCGAAACTTGAAACTCGACGGCTTCAACAGCGACTTCTGTCGCTAAACTCGAAACTTTCATATCGCTCCCGGGTTCACGCCCAGTCGCTTCACGCACGATATCGCCATCAATACCGACAGCGCGATCCAGCCCGCGCTGCTGACGGCCGCCACGCCGGGGGCTCCGCTCCACGGCGCAAACGCGAAGTAGGCCACGATCAGCGGAGGCAGGAGCAGCGCGAAGTTGAGCGTCGCGGCCCACTGCTGGTCGGCCATCTGAAGCAACGTCACGTTGGCGGCAAAGTAGGCGCTGGTCAATTGCCCCGCCAGCAGGATCAGCATCAACGGATACGCCGCCACGAAATCCTCACCCGGAAGTGTAAACACCGATCGCCCAAACAGAACCAGCAGCGCGGCCAGACTCAGCGCCACTACCGTGGAAAGCTGGGCGGCACGCCTTGCCGAGCGTTGCAGGCCGGCGATGTCGCGCAATTCCCACTGCCCGGCGAACGCGGCCGCCCAGTAGCGGTTGAAGGCGATGGTGCACTGGCCGACGCCCTGCGTCACGCGCGTCGCCAAACCGTAGTAAGCCACGATTTCCTTGGGCACGAACGTGGCCAGCACCAGCACGTCGGATCGCTGCAGCACCTGGTTGAGCCCCACCGCAAGGCCGATGGGATAGGACATGACGATCCACTGCCACAATTGCGATTTCGCCCGCACACCGTGCAGCTCGCGCAGTTGCGGCAGCAGGCGCAGCCACACCGCCAGACCCAGCACGGTCAGCAGGCCCAGCACCAGGTATGCCTGGAAGTAGAATGTCGCGCTGGCATTTTGAAATTCGGTCATGGACCAACAGGCGGCCATCAGCAGCAGCGGGTGCACCACGGTCGAGGGCAGGTTGGCCAATCCCATGCGTTGATAGCCGCGGGCCACGTGCTGTTGCAGAAGCATTTGCGTCCAGACGGGAATGCAGGGCATGGCCCAGAACAAAGCGTGGCGGGTGGCGGGTTCGATGCCGAGGGGCAAACAGAGAAACGCAAAGCCGAGTAGCGCCAGGACTGCCCCGGTGCCGGTGCAGAACAGCGGCACGTAGCGGATCGCGCCTTTGAGCGACGGTAGATCATGGGTGGCACGATAGGAGCCGATGAGCTTGACCAGCCCGTGCGAGAAGCCGAACTGTCCGAGCATGGCCCCCAGGATGATGGCGGTGTTGCCGATGACGATGTCACCGAAGACCCGATCGCCGAACCACCACGCCCCGAAGAAAGCCAGGCCCAGCGTGCAGAACACGCCCAGGTAGATGCTGGCGGCACTGACCGCCGCGCCGCTGCGTGCCAGCTTGAGCAGTCGCCTCATCATGCGAAGCCCTCCCGCCGCAGCGCTTCATGATAGATCGCGGCCGCCCGGTCGTTGTTCAGGTGCAGATCGCCGGGACGGGGACTGATCATCTGCGGGCGCACGCGGCCGGTGTGGTCGGTGAATTGATCTTCGACGTCGAGAAAGCGATAGCCGTGCGCGGATTGTCCTTCGCGCAACATGGCGTTGAAGCGTTGCGCCAATCCGCAGCGGTCGGCCAGGCTCGTGGTCACCTGCTTGCGCAGATGAGCCACCGGCCCGGGCCACTTCGACCAGTCCTCGATCACCGGCGGCGGGACCGTGGCCAGCCACACTCCGGCAAAACCCATCGCTACCACGTCATCCACAAAATGCAGGTAATGACCGCACGCCTTGCCTAACGCTTCGCCGGGCGCGGGGCTCAGCGGCACGATGAATCCGACATCCACTTCGCCCAGACTGAAGACCACGAACTGGCGGCGGGGAATGCGGGCCAGCACGTACTGGATCGCAGGCAAGGCGCGGGTTTTCGAGGCGGGGTTGGTCATGCCCGAAGCGGTGGCCCCGGTGACGCCGAAGACGCGCACGAGTGTTTTCTCCAGCGGGCAGCGCTGCTGCAGATGACGGAAGTAGCGCACGTGACTGTCGCCGAGCACGTTCACCACCGGAAGGTCACGGCGGCGGTCCTGCCACTTCCACAGCAGCGGCGTGATCGTGCGCTTGACGAAAACTTTCAGCGGCTGCGTGTTCATAACCAACCAGCCAGTCCCGCGGCGGCCAACACGTCCGTCGCTCGCTTGCGCTGCTCGTCTGTGAAATCCTTCTTCCATTTGCCGACCTCAGCCCCGGCCAGGCGCACCGGTTTGTAGCCGGAGCCTTCGCGGTTCTGCGCTGCGATGCCCGCTTCGACCCGCGGCGTGAATGCCAATCCCAATTGCTCGTACAGTTGACGGAACTTCGCATTCGGATCGCTGCACAGGTCTTCATGCACGATCACGATCCACTGCGGATTCCGCCGCACCTGCGCTTCGAGCCCGCGCCAGAGCACCGCCAGGTGCAATGCCTGTTTTTCCAGTTCGTCACTGGCGGGAATCACCTTGCCCAACACGCGCTGCTGCACCGGCTCGCTGAGCGTGAAAGCCCGCGTTGCATCCGGCATCTGTAACCGGCGCCAACTGGCCAGGATCGCCATCGGATGTCGCATCACCACCACCACGTACCCGATCGGGGCCACGGAGCAGACCCACTCGGCGCAGAGCACGGCATGGACGGATTTGATGAGACGCGGGGGGAGGGATGAGGGCCGAGGGCCGAGGGCCGAGGGCGGAAAGCCGAGGGCTGGTTGTTTTTCCTTGGCGGCGATGAAAGAGTCGGGAGCTTTGAGGGCGCGGGCGAAGATGCTGCGCGAGAGCCAGGCGGCCCGGGGGCCGACAGCAGCCTTCTGCCAGAGCCGGGCGAAATCGCGCGGCGTGTCGCCGATCTCCAGCAGCGGAAAGCGCGGCACGTGTCGCTTGTAGCAACGCCCCAACCAACTGATCTTCTCGTTGTCCGGCTCGTTGACAAACCGCATCCGGTCGGCCAGACCCAGCACGTTGGCTACCCAGGTGGTGCCGCTGCGAGGCAGGCCGAGCAGGAGAATGGTTGGTGGTGCGGAATCAGCTTCCATGCCTGTGCGACGATAGCAAGTATCCGGCCCTTCGTCGCCTGCGGCTCCTCAGGGCGCGGCGTTGGTGACCAATTGCACGAAGCGCTGACCGCGCTGCTCGAAGTCGGTGAACTGGTCCCACGAGGCGCAGCCGGGCGAGAGCAGCAACACTTGCCCGGGTTGTGCGGAAGCCAACGCGCGGGCGACGGCGGTGTCGAGGTCGCGGCAATCGTGTACGGGGCAGGAGCGCCCAGCCGCTGAAGCGGCCTCGCTGATGCGGGGGCCGGTGACGCCGATGGTGTAGATCGCAGCGCAGCAGGCCGCGGCGAACCGGGCGAGTTGCGTCAGGTCGCTGCCCTTGTCGTACCCGCCAAGGATGATGTGCACGCCCCCGGAAGGAAACGATTCGATGGCGAGCATCGCGGCTTGCGGCGTGGTGGACTTCGAGTCGTTGTAGCAGCGCACGCCGGCCCGTTCGGTGACGAATTGCAGGCGATGAGCAAGGCCCGCGAAGTTGTGACAAGTGGGATCGGCCTCGATGTTGGCGTCGACCTGCCGGCAGGCCGCCAGAGCATGGTCGGCGTTGAGGCAATTATGTTTACCGGGCGTCAGCAACGACCACTGGTGGGGTGTCGGACGCGCAATGTGACCGGGCGCGGACCAATCCTCCACGCCGGGGCCAAGGATGGCGCTATCGTCAGCGGACTGATATTCGAGGATCACGCGCTTGTCGGCGATGTAGCTCTCGTACGAGCCGTGCCAGTCGAGGTGATTGGGAGCGATATTGGTGATCACGGCAATATGTGGTGACCACCCCCGGAAATGACCGCCATCGCGCAGATAGTGCAGCATGAAGCTGGACAGTTCCAGCACGATCCAGTCGTCGGGGGTGATCTGATCGAGTTGATCGAGTAGCGAGCCGCCGATGTTGCCGCCGAGCCAGACGCCCGCCCGCAGAAGAGGGCACGCCCCGGCGGTCTTGTGCAGGAGGTGGGCGATCATGGATGCGGTGGTGGATTTGCCGGAGGTGCCGGTGACGCCGATGGTGCGCTGGCGATTGGGCAGGCGCTCGATCAGCAGGCGGACTTCGGTGGTGATGGGGATGTTTGCTGCCTCGGCGGCGCGGAGGAAGCGATTGTTCGGCGGCACCGCGGGGTTGGCGACGACCAGGTCGGCGGTGGTGAAGTCGCTGACATTGTGCTCGCCAAGGCGGTACTGGATGGGTAGGCCGGCCAGTTGCTCGAGCGCGGGCTTCAATTGCTCGGCTGACTGCTGATCGGTCACCAGCACGTCAGCGCCCTGTCGCACGAGGAAGCGCACCGCGCCCAGTCCGCCGCCGAAGCGGCCGAGGCCCATGACGGTGACGCGCTTGGCGGACAGGTCCATGGCAGGATTTTAAACCGCGTCGGCTGAAATCACTTGGCTTCCAGCGGCGACGCCAGGGGCATATCGCTGTCGCCGACGTGGTAGCCGGTGATGGTGGTGGGCTTGGGCACCTGGAAGTAGAGGTAGATCTTGTCGCCGGCTCCCATCTGCGAGACGGGCAGATCGGCGGCGGTTTTGATCGGGGTGTTGGGATCGACAAGGATGGTCAGCTCCCCGCCCTTCTGCCAGACATAAGCGAACGGCTGAATCTGGCGATTCTGCTGGTCGGTCAGCCAGATACCGCCCAGCGAGCGGGCCTGAGAGCGGGCTTTACCGAAGATGCCCTGGGCCTGGTTGGTGTCGAGGCGAAGGCGGATGGCAGCCATGTGGGGTGGCGCGTAGATGCTGTTGACGCGGGTGCGCTGGCCGCCGCTGGAGGTGGTGGGCGTGGTGGCCTGACC
Source organism: Phycisphaeraceae bacterium (assembly GCA_020849625.1). Classification (GTDB taxonomy): domain Bacteria; phylum Planctomycetota; class Phycisphaerae; order Phycisphaerales; family Phycisphaeraceae; genus JADLFV01. The sequence goes on along the minus strand of JADLFV010000050.1, from coordinate 92,671 downwards.
GGAGGTGATGGCGGTGCCGTCCTCGATGTATGACAGACCGCTGGCGGAGTTGCGGTTGAAGTCGGCTGGAAGACGGTTGGTCAACTCCAGATCTTTCTGCGATTCAGCGGTGGCGGTAGAGCCGGTCTCGGTCTGGCCCTGGGAACCGGTTTCGCCTTCGGCGGCAGCGACGGCCTGCGGTGCGGGATCACCCAGAGCATGGGCGAATTGCTCGACCTGCTCGTCGGCGACGGCGGCAGGCAGGGGCAGACGCAGGTGGCGGACCAGCATGTATTGAACCTCTTCGTCAGCCGGGATCATGAAGACAAAGCCGAAGGTGTCCGACTGCTGGTTGCTGCGGACGTCGGCCTCGCGGGTGTTCAACGGCTCAAAGCGGCGCTGGCCGGTCTGGAAGTCGAGCATGCTCGAGTAAGCCAGGGGTGGATACATCTGGACCTGGAGACGGTGCGGCGGGCCCTTGAAGGTGACCAGGCGGATCTGCGTGGGCGAAATGCGCACGGCCGAGTCGGCGTCGTAGGTGCCGGCCATCTTGGTCCAGCGGGTGTCGATGACCACCAGTTGCTGGCCGATGGCGTTGACCTGCGGACCGAGCGACTCGACCACGCCTTCGGGCAGGTCGGCCACGGGGGTGTCCTTGATGTGCTGGGCGATGGCTTCGACGCTGCCGGGCACCGCCACGCGGGAGGCGTTGTCGTCGGTGCTGTGCAGACGATAGACGGCCGCCTGCCAGGGCAAGTCGGGCTGATAGAGGCGCAGAGGCGTGCTGGTATGAAACGCTCCACTGGACAGGCCGTTGAAGAAACCACTGGCCCACTTATCAACACTGAGCCACAAGCTTTTGCCGGAAGGCCTCACTTCACCTGCCTCGACGCGATACGGCTGGATGCCGCCGACGGTCACGCCCAGGGGCAGGAAGTTGATGCCGATCCAGGTGATGCCAGCCATGAGGATGCCGGCCAGGAGCCCGCAGGCCGCGCCGCCGATACCGTTGACCAGGCGGGGGAAGTGCACATTCTTGCGCACCAACACGTCACAAATGCCGCGCAACACGATCAGGGCCAGCACGAACGGCCCAAGTAGCCCGACACCCCAGGCATAATGCGGCATGCGCAGAATCAGGAAGTCCACCACCAGCGGCTCCCACACCGCCAACGCAATGGCTCCGGCCGCGATGACCAGGATCAACTGGAGAAACGCGGAGAAGAAGCCATACACCGACCAGATGTAGGCCATGCCGAGGACGAAAGCGACGATGAGAAGGTTGGCAATCATAGGGATTTTCGATTTTAGAATTTAGATTTTAGATTTGGGCCGGTTCAGGGTGACACGGGAGGCGGTGACGATGGCCAGCAATTCGTTGGACTCCTGCAACAGTGGGGCCAAGCGAGGTTTGGGCAGAATCCCGCCTTCGATCAACAATTCAATCCAGTAGGACGTTTCGTCGGTTTCCTCTTCAACGATGCCGAATTTGCTGCTGAATTCAGCTTTCGATCTGGCTCGGCAGGCGGCGCGATAATTGGCGCCGACCGAGGTGGCGGAGCGAAGCACTTGTCCGCCGATCACCCGGCCCATATTCGTATCCGGCAGCGAAGCAACCATTTTCATGACTCGCAGTGCGAACTTCTTCGTCCGCGCCTTCATTTGCGACTCGGTCATGCTTCAGTTCCCCCAATCTAAAATCTAAAATCGCAAATCTAAAATTATTTCGTCTTCTCTCCAAGAGCCCGGGTGACTTCCTTGATGTCGGTGGTGCCGTCCACGACCTTGCTGAGGGCGGACTCCTGCAGGTAGAGCATGCGGCCTTTACGCAGCAGGGCGCGCAGGCCGTCGAAGTCGCCGGCGGCGATGCGGCGGCGGGCGTCGTCTTCCAGCACCATCAGCTCGAACACACCCACGCGGCCCTTGTAGCCGATACCTTGGCAGTCGGGGCAGGTCTGCGGCTTGTCCTTGACCACCACCTTGCCGGAGGCCGAGAAAAACTGCTGGGCCTTGTCGGCAGGGATGTTGAGCTTGCGCAGCGCGGCGGCGTCAGGTTTGTACGGCGTTTTGCAGGTGTTGCACAGCTTGCGCAACAGGCGCTGCGAGACGATGGCGCCAAGGGACACGGCCGCTGTCTTGGGTTCGCCCACCGCCTTGATGTAACTGTCCAGGGCGCTGAAGGTGTCCGAAGCGGCCATGGGCACGTAGAAGCGGATGCCTTCGGCGCTCTTGGCACAGATGCGGGCGGTGTTGGAATCAGCGAAACCGGCCAGCAGCATGACCTGCGGATCGGTGCGGATCATCTGGTTGAGCTTGTCGTTGAAGGCTGCGGCGTCGGTGCCTTCGGGCAGGTAGTAGTGGCTGATGCCTTCCAGCTCGAAGGCCCGCTCGCGCTCCAGGGTCATGACGCTGGAGGTGTAGGGGTCGTGCTCGCGCACCAGGCTGAAGAGCGTGGTGGTCGTGCCATGACGAGGCGGAGCGGAAATCAGCACCACGCGGCCGGGCATCTGCAGCATCTGCTGCAACTGGTCCTTCTGGGCCTGCAACAGGCCGAGCTTGGTCAGGGGCAGCCGGGCACGCAGGTTGGTGTCGATCTCCATGTACATCATCACGCTGCGGGTCGAGCCGCTGGTGGTCACCTCCAGGGTGTGGCGGCCCAGTTCGCCGGCCTCGAAGTGGATCTCGGCCGCCTGGCGCTTGCGACGGTCGGCCAGGTCCATGCCGGCCGCGGACTTGACGTAGTCGATCAGGGCCAGGGCCACGGCCGGCTCGGGGGCGGTCTGGGCGTACTTGACGCCGTCGATCCGCACGTTGAGCTTGGCTTGTTGCGCGTCCATCGACACATCGATGCGATCGGCGCCGCGGGGCAGGGCGAAGGTGATTAGGCGTTCGAGCGTGGCGTGGGCCGCGGCCTGGGGCGTGTCGCCGCTGGGAATGGTCACGCGCGCCTCATCGGTGTCGATCAGCACGACCGAGGCGCGGGCCTGGGCCTTTTCGAACTCCGCGGCCGCCATGCGCCGCCGGAAGCTGTCGAGGTTGAACGACCAGCGATCGTCGGCCGGCACCTGGGTGTTGCGATAGTAGGCATAGCCCATCACGCCGCCAGCCAGGATGAAGATGCCCACCAGCAGGCCCAGCGGGAAGATGGGGATCAGCAGCATCAGCCCGAAGCCGATGATGCCGCAGCCCATCTGGACCATGTTCCACTCGAAGCGTTTGAGATAGAAGTGTGCGGCATCCTTGTCCAGCGAGCCGATCACCCAGGCCCATGCGACCAGCACAATGGCCATCAGGACCGGATAGACGGGGTTGAGCAGGTAAGCCGATTGCGAGGTGGCGATGATGTGGATCATATCGGTGGTCGTCACATGAGGGCGGAGCAATAATGTCTAATGACTAATGTCTAATGTCTAATTCCCGGTGTCTGATGAAGCCCCGAACTGGTTCTCTTTTTTACTTCATTAGACATTAGTCATTAGACATTTCTTAACTGCTGATCCCCCGCAAACGCATCTTCAGTTCTTCGGGGTTGAAGGCGGCCTCCTGGGCCACGCGGGGGTGGACCAGGTTGGATTCGACCAGTTTCACCAGGCTGTCGGTGAAGGTCTGCATGCCGTCGTCGCGGTGCTCGCGGATGACGTCGTTCAGCTCGCTTTCGCGGTTTTCCATGATGAACTTGCGGGTGGGCGGACTGGTCAGCAGCACCTCGGCGGCGGGCACGCGCTGCACGTTTTCCAGCAGGCTGGGCAGCAGCTTCTGGTAAATGATGGCCTGAAGCTGGAAGGCCAGCAGGTTGCGGATGGCTTCGCGCTCGGTGGGCGGGAACAGGTCGTAAATGCGGCCGAAGACCTGGAAAGCGCTGGAGGCGTGGATGGTGCCGAAGACCAAGTGGCCGGTCTCGCTGGCGCGGAGGGCGGACTCGAAGGTTTCCTTATCGCGCATTTCGCCGATCAGCACCACGTCGGGGTTTTCACGCACCATGGCCTTGAGGCCGATGCCGAAGTCCGGCACGTCGATGCCGATCTCGCGCTGGCTGATGATGGCCTTGTCATCCTTGAACAGATATTCGATCGGGTCTTCGATGGTCAGGATGTGGCAGGGCCGGGTCTGGTTGACGTGCTGAACCATGGCCGCCAGAGTGGTGGACTTGCCGCAGCCGGTGATCCCGCAGACCAGGACCAGCCCCTGGTGCAATTCGGAGACCTTCTGGCAGACCGCGGGCATGTAAAGCTGATCGAAGTTGAGGATCTTGGAGCTGACGCGGCGGGCGGCGATGGCCGAACGGCTGCGGGTGCGGAAGATGTTGACACGGAAACGGTTTTCGGTGTCGAGGTTGACGCCGAGGTCGAGCGAACCGAAATGCCCGTAGTGTTGCCATTGGGCGGGGCTGATGCCCTGTTCGATCCACTTTTCGAAATCGATCTCATCGATGGGCGGCGTATCGAGGTTTTTGAGCCGGCCGCGCAGGCGCAGCTTGGGGCATTGGCCGCCGCGCATCAGCAGGTCGGAGGCCTCGAAGCGGACAGCCGTCTCGAAGTATTTGCGCAACGGCGTTTCGGTGAGCGTCTTCTGCTCGTCAACATGGTCGATCGGCGTCGTCGTGTCGTGGAGGGATGGCTCGCTCAAGACATTATGCTCCTTGGACGGCGTCGCGGGGGCGCCCGGCGGGGGAATAACAGTGTAACCCCGGGCGGCACAGGCCGCGAGTCGGACCGGGCGGTTGCAGAGCCGCGACCGTCAGGGAGCGGTTTGCCTTGTATTACCGCTCCCTCACGGTCGCGGCTCGGCTCTAGACCCGGCGAATCACCAGGCTGTCGTTTTGCCCGCCGAAGCCGAAGCTGTTGGACAGGCAGATATCGACCTTGGCCTTGCGGGCGGTGTGGGGCACGTAGTCCAGATCGCAGGCCGGGTCCGGCGAGTGCAGGTTGCGCGTCGGCGGAATGATGCCGTCCCGCAGGACCAGTGTGCAGACGATGGCCTGCGTCACGCCCGCCGCGGCGATCAGGTGGCCGGTCATGCTCTTGATACTGGAGATCGGCGGCACCCTGGAGCGGTCGCCGTCGGAGGCGAAGACCGCCTTGATGGCCAGGGTCTCGATGCTGTCGTTTTCCGCGGTGCCGGTGCCGTGAGCGGCGATGTAGCCGATGTCGCCGGGTTTGACGCCGGCGTCGGCCAGAGCCTGACTCATGGCGGCTATGGCGCCGCGGCCGTCGGGCTGCATGTCGGTAATGCGATAAGCGTCCGCTGTCGAGCCGTAGCCTGCGATCTCGGCCAGAGGCTCGGCCCCGCGCTGCTGGGCGTGCTCCAGCGATTCGAGAATCACCATACCCGCGCCTTCGCCGAGCACGAAGCCGTCACGATCCACCGAAAACGGGCGCGAGGCCCCGGCATAGTCATCGTTGCGAGTGGACAGCGCCGTCAGGCGGTTGAAGCCGGTGACGCCGAAGGGGTGGATCATGGTGTGCGCCCCGCCGGCAATCATGATGTCGGCATCGCCGCGGCGGAGCACTTCGGTGGCTTCGCCGATGGCCTGGGTGCTGGCGGCACAGGCGGTCAGGCAGTTGTAGGCCGGTCCCTGGGCGTCGAACTCCATGGCCAGGTGCGACAGCGGCATGTTCGGCTCCTGCTCGAACTCGCGCACCGCGGTCAGATGCTTCAGGGCCGCATCCGCCCACTTGACCGTGTCCACCTGCCGCTGCTCCGCGTTCCAACTGGTCAAATTCGACCAGACGTAGTTGTCGAAATCGAGCGACCCTTCGCCGGAACCGAGGTAAATGCCCAATCGCTGCCGATCGAACTTCGCTTCGTCCAGCCCCGCCATCTGCCAGGCCTGGGCCGCGGCCCCGAGGGCGAAGCCGGTGTTCAGCCCCACGCCTTCGTGCCATTGCGGGTGTTTGACATAGGGGCGGTAGTCGTAGTTTTTGACCTGGGCGGCGAAGGTCGAGGGAAACGTCGTGGCATCGAAATGGGCAATGCGATCGACGCCGCTGTCGCCGCGCAGCATGGCCGCCCACACGGTTTCCAGGTCATGGCCCAGGGGTGTGATCCAGCCCATGCCGGTAATAACGATTCTTGGTCGCGTCGCGCTCAACGGTTCATCCTTACATCAATTCAGTCGCTTGAGAACAACTGCTGCGTTCTGGCCACCGAAGCCGACGGAGACGACCAGGGCGCAGTTGAGGCGGTCCGTGGTGAGGTTTCCGTTGCCGATTCCCGGCAGCGGCGCGGCGCGGTTGATGACTTTGGGCAGCTTGCCGCTGTGCAGCACCCTGGCGGCGAAGGCCACATCCACCGCTCCCGAGCCCGCCCCGCAGTTGCCGACGCTGGCTTTGACCGAGAGCGTGGGGATCATGGCCGAACGCTGGCCAAAGACCTGGCGCAACGCGGCCGCCTCGGCGCGGTCCCACATGGGCACGCCGCAGGCGAACGGCGCGATCACATCGATGGCGTCCGGCTCCAGCTTCGCTTCGCGCAGCGCGCCCCAAATGGCCGCCACGATGGAGCGGCCGTCCTCGTTGGGCTCAAGGTTGCGCTTGGCGGGGTTGATCGTCTGCGTGGCGCAGAAACCAACCACCTCGCAATAGGCTTGCCCATTAGCCCCCGGCTCTGCCGGGGCTCCCCCGGCAGAGCCGGGGGCTAAAGGTTGACGGACACGCTTCTCGAAAGTCTCCATCGCTTCGAGCACCAATATGCAGCCGCCTTCGCCCATCGCGGTGCCGGCCGCGTTCATGTCGAACGGGCGCACTGCATGGGTGGGATCATCGTTTCCTGCCGCGGTCAGTCGGCCGGCCATTTGCTGGCGCAGATAAGCCATGGGGTTGAGCTTGCTCTCAGCCCCGCCGCAGAAGCAGCAGTCGGCCGCACCGCGCTGAATGACGCGCAGCGATTCGCCCAGCGACAAGGTGCCCGCCGATTCGCCGCAGGTGATGGTGTTGGACGGGCCGCGGGCGTCGTGCAGGATCGTCACGTGGCAGGCCAGCATGTTGGGCAGGTACTTGAGCAGCCACAGCGGCGTCAGGTGACCCATGCCGGTGTCACCCCACTTGTGAATGTCGAAAGCACCGCTGTCGTCGCGAGCCTGGACCAGAGCCTCGGTCAGCTCGTTGATATCAGCCGCGATCAGCCCCGCCCCAATGTGGCAACCGACGCGCTGGGGGGCGTAGGTCGGTTGAAGACTGCCGCTTTTTGCCGCTTCCGGATCGGTGGCGGGGGTTAGCAGGCTGGCGTCACGGGCTGCACAGTCGGCAGCGATGACCGCCAACTCGATGTCGCGGGCCATGACCTTGGTGGCCTTGCGATAGCTTTTGGGCACGTAGTCGCTGATCTTGTACGGCTCGACCTGGGCTGCGATGCGGCAGTCAAACCCGGCCGGATCGAAGGCGGTGATCGGCGCCAGGGCCGATTCCCCAGCCAGGCACCGCTCCCAGTTGGACTGCATGCCGATACCCAGTCCGGTGACCGGCCCCAGGCCGCTGATGACAACACGTCGACTCATGGCGGGCATTCTAGCGGATTGCCCCCGCCCGGCAGCGAATCGCACCACGGAAGGTCGCGACAATCGACTACAATCCACGCCCCATGCTCACGCATCGCATCATTCCGTGCCTTGATGTCCACGGCGGCCGCGTGGTCAAGGGCGTCAATTTCGTCAATCTGCAGGATGCTGGCGATCCGGTCGATATCGCCCGGGCTTACGATCAGGCTGGGGCGGACGAACTGGTCTTCCTGGACATCACCGCCAGCCACGAGCAGCGCGACATCATGCTGGACGTGGTGCGGCAGGTGGCAGAACAGTGCTTCATGCCCTTCACCGTGGGCGGCGGCATTCGCACAATTACGGATGTGACGCGGCTGATCCAGGCCGGGGCTGAGAAGGTCAGCATCAACACCGCGGCGGTGGTGTCGCCGGACATCGTCGCCCAGACCGCCCGCCGCTTCGGCTCCTGCGCCACGGTGATCAACATCGACCCCAAGCGCGTGCCGGCCGCTCAGTTTCTTGACGACTTCAGGGCAAGTGGGCGTCCGGAGCCTGATGATGGCGGATGGCGGATGGCGGATGGCGGATGGTTGCCGACTGCCGCTCTCTCCGATCCATCATCCATCATCCATCGTCCATCACCCATCATCTTCGAGGTCCACACCCACGGCGGACGCAAGCCCACGGGCCTGGAAGCGGTGGCCTACGCCCGTCACGTGGTCGAACTGGGGGCCGGCGAAATCGTGCTGACCAGCATGGACGCCGACGGCACCAAGGATGGCTACGACATCGAGATCACAAAGCTGATCGCCGACGCCGTGGACGTGCCGGTGGTCGCCTCCGGGGGTTGCGGCAGCCCGCAGCACATGGTCGATGTGCTCCAGCAGACCCGGGCCGACGCCGTGCTGGCAGCCAGCATCTTCCACTATGGCCAGTACAGCATCGCCCAGACCAAGCAGGTGCTGGCCGAGGCGGGCCTGCCGGTGCGGCTGACCTGACAAGGCCCGGACTCACAGAGTCCGGCTCGGACGGCGGCTCTGACGGAGCCGGGTTCTGTGAACCCGGGCGGCGGGCGGTGAACCGGGATCAGCTTGCCCGATCGTGCGGGTTGACCGTACAATGCCGGGCGGTTCCAAAGGTGGGAATATCAAGATGATGCGAAAACACACCCTGCTCGGTTGCACGATGTTGTTGGCAGTCCTGGCCTGGCAAAATGCCGCGCCGGCCTTCGAGGAAGCCGGAGCGGTGCCCCGCGGCTGGCAGCTTGACTTCACGCACGATCAGCCGCGCACCCTGGCTGTCACGTTGCCCGATGGCTCGGTCCGCTGGTACTGGTACATGGCCTACAAGGTCGTCAACAACACCGGCGAAGACCGCCTGTTCATCCCCGAGATCATCATCGCCACCGATGCCGGCGACATCCTGACCGCCGGCCAGAACGTGCCCGCGGCGGTTTACCCGGCCGTGGCCAATAAGCTCAACAACTCGCTGCTGGAAAGCCCTGCTCAGGTCGTGGGCAAAATCCTCCAGGGCCCTGACTATGCCCGCGAGTCGGTCGCCATCTGGCCGGCCGCCGATCACGATGTCGATGAACTGTCGATCTTCATCGGCGGCGTCAGCGGCGAAACCGCCACGGTCAAGAACCCCATCACCGGCGAAGACGTGCTCGTCCGCCGCAGTCGCATGATCACCTACGCCACCCCCGGCACCGTGATCAAACCCGAAGATCAGCCCGTCAAACTGGTGGCTGAAACAGACGTGATGCGGTAAAGCAACGACCGGTAGTCGATGTGATGAAGAAAAGGCTTGAGTCCGCCCGCCTTTGCTTGGCTTGGCAACTCTTCGGGTAATTGTTCCGTCCGCTCGGATCGCCTCCATGTCTCATCAAAGCTCGTCAAACCAAGTGCTTTGTGGAAACATCGCTCCAGTGCTTCTGGAGGTGTTCAGCCACCAGTCGACGGTGGCAGTGGTGCGGCTCCTTTTCACTACAGAGCAGACAACCGAGATGGGCTGTTTCCCGTAAGATGACGTTCTCAACCTCTCGTTTCGCCATGAGGGCATTGAATTCACGTTCATAGGCCGCCCAACTCCCCTTGTGCTTTTTGTAGGCATCAAGAATGCCCTGCGTAGGTGCGAGTTCGGGAACGTGAACGTAGTCGATGCCGGCCACCTCGTGCAGGAAAAACTGAAGATCTTCTTTCTTGGTGAATCCCGCAAGTTGTGAGGTGTTGTTGAGCCGGACATCAATGATCCGCTTAACGCCTGCGCCACGGAGCAACTCGAAGAAATGCTCCGCGCTCGTCTGTGCAAATCCAATGGTGAAAAGTTGGACACTCACCGCGGCACTCCGTTTCCAATGGGTGCCGCTTCCGTCTGCGTGTACGCGATTCGTTCAGCCTGGAGATCGTATGCGTCCTCGATCAACTCGGCACGCGAGCGAAAGAGATGGGTGGGCAAAAGCCCCACCGCTTCGAGAAGACGCATTTCAGCTTGTTCCGTCGTCTCAAACGAACCGTTTTCAAGGATGTGCCGAATCTCTATGGGCTCGGACCGCAAGTGCCGACACACGAGTACCATCCGATGACAAGTGACCGGGTCTTTCTCTGCGCAGAGAAGGGTAATACGATGTGCGGTGAGGCGGAGGCGGAGCCAATTGAGTCCCTCGTGGAATGCTGGGAGTTGCGCGATGAGGTCATAGCGTGCTTGGCTCCCGCTGTAACAATCCCGTTCACGGCGACGTGCTCCGAGTTCACGTCCGAGGAAGACGTATTGGATGCCCGCAGACTTGAGCGACTCCGCAAACGTTTCCCGATTAAACTGGTCATGGAAGCGGCTGTAAGGAAGTGACCGCACGTCAGCCACCACGTTGATGTCGTGTCGCGCAAGGAGATCCAGAAACTCCGGCATTCCATGGTCGGAATGCCCGATCGTGAAGAGACATGGCTTGGGAGTTGTGATTTCGATCACGGCAACTCCAGTACGGCAGCCACCACTTTGTAGTGGTAGCCGTTGAACACAGGGGTGAGGCTGACACACAAGAGGCAGTGGTCCCCACAGCGAGGTCGAACGACAATGGCGGGCTTGTCCGGAGCGGGGAACTTCGCGGCATACTTGCCGATGAACAACGGATCGGTGAGGCCGAGGGAGTAGTCCTGTCCACGGTAGGTAAAGCGCGCTCGCCGCTTCTGTTGGTTTCGTCCCTCGAAAGGATTGAAGTCGTTTGTCAACACCGCGCGAAAATCGGTCGGACGAATGAGGTACAAAGATTGATGTTTAATGCGCTTAATGAGGAATGCCGGGGTGGCCCGATCCGCACGCGTTGCGGGGTCCATCCATAGATCACGGGGCTTTTCTTCCAACGCCACAAGGTTTTTGGCCGCTAACTTATTCACCCGCCTCCAAGGATTGGCGTTATCAATGAACCAGTCTTCAGGGTGGATCTTGTCCTCCGCGTACTCGCCGATGGGCACATCCATGATATCGAGCACTTGGAGCGGCGACCCGTCCTCCGTCTTCATGTGACGAGGCAGCAATTCCCCTTCAGGCTCGTTGCTGATTGGGCGAATCCACTTCCCTGCGGCATAGACTTCGCCCAGTTCCCGACCTGCAACGCACCGCCCCGGCTTCTTTTTGTAGGAGTTGGCTAGTACCACGAGTCGCTTGAGCCTCATAACAAAATGTCCCTTTCCGGATTCCTCATTATAGGGCACTCGGATTCTGGAGTGGCTTGATCGTGGCTCGCTTACCGCTTTTCCGCCACCAGCACGCGGGGCAATGCTTCGTGGTCGGCCAGCACATGTGCCCCTTGCAGGCCGGCTTCCTCAGCCAGTTTGACGACCTTCTCGGCGTTGACCGCTGCGATCTCCAGCACCAGTTGGCCGGGCGTGTCCAGCACTTGCACCGCGCCGGCGATCAGCGGGCGGATGTAGTCCAGGCCATCGATACCGCCACGCAATGCCAGCGTCGGCTCGTAGTCCTTGACGTTGGGCTCGACCTTCGCCCACTCATCATCCGGAATGTAAGGCGGATTGCTGCACAGATAGCGCACGCGCCCCTTGTATCGCTCCAGCACGGGCTCTAAAAGATTGCCGGGGGCGAACTCGATGCGATCGGCGACCTTGTGACGCTCGGCATTCTTCTTCGCCACCGCCAGAGCTGCTTCGCTGATGTCGCTGGCGAACGCGCTGCTGCCCTCGATGTGTTTGGCCAGCGTCACGGCGATGATGCCGCTGCCTGTGCCGACGTCGGCGGTCAGCGGCTCGCGGAAGCCGGGCGTGATGCGAGCGTGCTGGATCACGTGCTCGACCAGCGTCTCCGTGCTCGGGCGCGGCACCAGCACGTCGGGTGCCACCTCGAACATCATCGAGAAGAACGAGGTCTGACCCACCAGGTAATCCACCGGCTCGTATCTGGCGGCTCGTTCGACCAGCTCGCGAAACGCAGCCCGCTCCAGGTCGCTGGCCGGGCGATCCGGATCCATGTACAGGCGCAGGCGATCGACCTCCAGCACGTGAGCCAGCAGCATCTCGGCGGAAAGGCGCGGCGAGTCGATGCCTTTACGCTCGAAGTGCTCGGCTGTCCATGCCAGCAGGCGGCGGGTGGTCCAGGTGTCAGCCATGGTGTAAACAGTTTAGACTGTTTGCCATGCAGGTCGCCCTTTTGGCCAATGTCGCCTGGCTGGACGAGGAGTTGCTGACGTTCAAGGCCCTGCTGGTGGGGTTGATGGATGAGAATGTGGGGGCGGTCAAGCTGGTGCCGGAATCCATCTCGCCCGAAGAACTGGGCATGATGGGTCAGCGCCTGACCTGGCGGCCGACGCGCTGGGCGTGGCTGAATCACAAACGGCTGCTGGCGTTGGCGGGCAAGCTGCAGGAGATGGAAATCGACCTGATCCACGCTCTGGACGGGCGCATGTGGCGTGCAGCGCGACTGCTGGCTGAGCACCTGGACCTGCCGGTGATCTATCAGGCAAATAGTCACATGGACCTGAAGCTGATCGAGCCAACGCTCAGCGACACGACCGTGCCGCGCCTGGCCTTCACCGCCACCACCGCTCCCCTGGCCGAGGCCATGCGCCCCCTGATCGGTGATGATGAAATCGAATTGACCGCCATTGCCCCCGGGGTACACGGGGTCGGCGATCGTCCGCGGCAGCGCGAGCCGGGTCAGCCGTTGTGCGCCATCGTCAGCGGCAGCGACCGCTTCGACGCCCACTACCACGGCCTGCTGCACGGGCTGGCCCAGTACGTGCAGCAGCACCCGCAGGCGATGTTCTTCATCGACGGCCAGGGCGACAACCAGCATCACCTGTGGCGGGCTGCCAGCCGCATCGGTCTGGCGCCCAACATCTCGATAATCCCCCGCCGGCTGGGTCATCGTGAACTGCTGCTGCGGGCGGACCTGCTGATCCATCCCCAGCCGCAGGGCAAGAGCCGTACCTTCACGCTCCAGGCGATGGCTCACGGGCTGCCGGTGCTGGTGGTGGCGGATCCCTGGCTGGATTACCTGATCGACGGCCGGACCGCGTGGGTGATCAACCGTCCCACGCCCGATGCGTATTTCCGCAAGCTGATGGACATCACCGCCGATCCGGTTGTCGGCCGCCAGCTCGGTGAGTCCGCCCAGCACTGGGTCCGTCACGAACGACTGGCCAGCGACATGGTCGCCCGCCACGTCGGCCTGTACCGCGCCACCAGCGGTGAAGCGATTGAGTTTCCGGGTTAACACCCCAGCATACCGATACGAAAAACAACATGCAGGTTTGTGCTCCCATTGTTGAACTTCGCGCCGCCCGCGCCGCATTGCGCGGCGACGTCGCGCTGGTGCCCACCATGGGCGCCCTGCACGCCGGGCATGCCGCGCTGATCGAACACGCGCGCACGCTGGCGCCCAACGTGATCGTCAGCATCTTCGTCAATCCCACGCAATTCGGCCCGCACGAGGACTTCGAGCGCTATCCGCGCCCGATCGAGCAGGACCTAGTCCTTTGCCGCAAGCTCGGCGTGCAGATCGTGTTCAATCCCACGCCCCAGCAGATGTATCCGCCGCAGCGCATCGCCACGCAGTTGACGACTCCCGCCCTGGTCGGCGATCTGGAAGGCGCCTGCCGGCCGGGCCACTTCGACGGCGTCTGCCGCGTCTGCTGCAAGCTGTTCAACATCTGCCAGCCGCAGGTGGCGGTGTTCGGTCGCAAGGATTATCAGCAGTTGCGCGTGGTGACGGCGATGGTGGAAGACCTGGACCTGCCGCTGCGCATCGAGCCGATGGACACGGTGCGCGAGGAGGATGGATTGGCGATGTCCAGCCGCAATCGCTATCTCGACGCCGAGCAGCGCCCGCGGGCGGTGGGACTGTACAAAGCGCTGTGCCAGGCCAAAGCCATGATCGAGCAAGCGGAAGAAACCGATCCGGCCGCGGTGGAAGAAGCGATGCGCTGCGTGTTGCGCACACACCAGTTGGAAGTTGAGTATGCGGCTGTTCGCCATCCACTGGCGCTGCACCCGCTGGATGTGATCGATCCGGCGCTGACGGGTGGCGTGGTGGCGCTGATCGCAGCCAGACTGGGGGCGACGCGGCTGATCGACAATATGGTGTTGGGGGTTGGGTGAAGAACCCGGGAGCTACTTCGACTGGGGTGCTTCGGTCGCCCCATCATCGTCCGGGCTCACCACGCGCGGTGGGGCGGCTACCAATGGATCGAGTACCGTCGCGTTGCCATAACCCAGAATCGGCGGCGGCATCGAACTGTCAAGCGGATTCACCGGTCCGCCGATGCGCATGTCCAATCGATAGTCCAGCCGCGTGTCCAGCTCCGGATGGCGGTCCATCAGCGACCGCTGCACCGGCGGTGTCAGATCGAACACCGCACCCGGTGGAATCAACTCGATAAACGCCCCGTCCCGCACCGGCTGCGTGTTCAGGTTGAACAGCGGCTTGCGCGGATTGCTGTCGTCAACCAGCACCAGGTATTCCGGCCGCGATACCCACGCTCGCACGCCCGCCTGCTCGTATATGTAGCTCTGTGTTGCCGGTCGTCCGAACGGATCGAGCTGATAGGGATCCAGCGGACGATACATGCTCACGCGATCCGAAAACACCCCGCCGCCCGGCTGCACGACGCGCTGGCTGACCGCCAGCGGGTCCAGGTCCTCGACCGTTTGGTCCACCGGGCGATAGTCCTGACCCCGCACGGTGGCGGCCGCGGCAACCAGCATCAGGATGACTATTTGCGTCCGCATCACCCATATTCTATCGGCTGGAAGCGAGGAGGCGGCTAAAATGGGTGCTGCCATGAAAAAGACCCCTCGCCTGCTCCTGGCTATGGCTTTGCTTGTCTCGGTGGCTTTCTCGGCTCGCGGACAGGCCTTCAGCCGCATGGTCATCTTCGGCGACAGCCTCTCCGACACCGGCAATATCTACACCATCACCGACAACTGGTTCTATGGATCCCTAGGCGGCCTGTTGTTCCCCGACATGCCGCTGCCCTATCCACCGTCGCCCTATTACAACAAGCGCTTCTCCAACGGGCCGGTGTGGGTCGATTACCTGTCCCAGGACTTGGGTTTGTCGAGCCTGTCACACGATCTGCGCAACGCCATCCTGCCCACGACCGGCAACGGTTACAACTATGCCGTGGGCGGCGCACAGACCACCAGCCCCGACAATTATCCCTACGTGGACATGAACAAGCAGCTTCCACGCTACACCGACAATCACACGCCTTCCGGAAGCGAACTGTTCGTCATCCTCTGCGGCGCCAACAACATCAACGGCGGCCAGACTGATCACAATGCCATCGTCAACGACCTGACCGGTTACATCAGCACGCTCTACAGCAAGGGGGCCCGCCACTTCCTGGTCTCCAACCTGCCGCGACTGGGTCAGACCCCCGGCAACAAGGGCACTGCCAGCGAAGCGAGCAAAGATCAGGTCACGCTCAACTTCAATGCCGCCTATGCCGCCGCACTCGATGCCCTGCAGACCACGCTGCCGTTGGTGGAGTTCTATCGCATGGATTTCTACGGCCTGACCGAGCAGTTGCTTACCGATCCGGCCGCGTACGGATTCAACAACTTCACCGATGCCGCCTTCGACGAAGACACATGGACCATCGATCCGAATTTCAACAACGATTACGCCTTCTGGGATGAAATCCATCCCACAACGATGTTCCACGAACTGATTGCCGGCGCTGCGATCGACGCCCTGGCACGGGCCATCTATCACCCCGGCGACGCCAACGGCGACGGCCAGGTCAACCTCGGCGACCTGCAAATCCTCGGCGACCACTGGCAATCGATCAGCGCCATTTGGACCCGCGGCGACTTCACCAGCGACGGCCAGGTAAACCTAAGCGACCTGCAGGTGCTCGGCGACAACTGGGGCTTCGGCGTGGCGGCGGACATCTCCTTCGCCGTCGCCCTGCAACAGGCTGGCCTGAACGTGCCCGAACCAACCGCCCTGCTGCTGCTGACCGCCTGCAGCGCGATCCTCTGCTTCGACCGCGGGCAGATGCGCTACTCGATCGCCTCGAAGCGAACGCGCAGGCGCTCGGCCGGGCCGTCGGGCGCAGTGAAACTGTAGAGATACTGTTCCGGCCCGCCGACCACCGGAATGTACAGATACGTGTAATCCACGCCCTTCTGCACGCGGGCGACGACGAAGCTGTCGGTCAGGCCGCGGGTGACCGCTTCGCCGACCAAGCTGCTGCGCATGGCCTTGTGCACGGGCACCTGTGAGCCGGACGGATCGCGGATCACGAAGTGATCGGTCGTCCAGCGCGGCCAGTCGATGCCGCCCTCGGGAATCGAGTAGGGCATCACGTCCGTGCTGGACATCAAAGTGGTGATCTCCGCGTGGACCTCCACCGTCTGCTCGTCGGGTAAGCCGAAGGTCAGACAGATGAGCTTGCTGTTGTCATCGCTGTTCATGGCGACGAAGACCCAGACTGCCGCTCCCAGCAGAAGAAACAACAGGACCATGCCGATGATGAAACGTGCTGCTGCCATTGTGCACTCCCGGTGAGATGTTCTGCCACATTGTAGCCGCAAGTGTAAATCCAGCCACCTGCTGCCGCGATGATTCGGCTAAGATGACGATACATGGTTAACACGATGCAAATGGAATTGGATACCGCCCTGGCGGCGGTGCGGGCCGCGGCCAGGGTCACCCGCGCCGTGCAGAAGGCCCTGGTTACCGCAGACAGCCTGCAGAAAAAAGATAAGAGCCCGGTCACCGTGGCTGATTTCGCCAGCCAGGCCGTGATCTGCGCCGCCCTCAGCCAGGCGATGGGGGACGATCCCATCGTCGGCGAAGAGGATGCCGCGGAACTGCGAAACAGCGAGAACGACGCCCTGTGCCGGCGAGTAGTCGAGCACGTGGGCCGCATCCACCCGGGTGTTGACCGCCAGCAGGTGCTCGAATGGATCGATCGCGGCAATGCCGACGGCTCCACGCAGCGATTCTGGACACTGGACCCGATTGACGGCACCAAGGGCTTCCTGCGCAAGGAGCAATACGCCATCGCCCTGGCGCTGATCGAGAACGGCCAGGTCGTGCTGGGTGTGCTGGGTTGTCCCAACCTGGCCGGCGGCGTGCTGCTTTCAGCCGTGCAGGGCCAGGGCGCCAAGCAGCACAAACTGGACGCCGACGAGATGGAAGGCGAGCCCGTCGCCGCCGACGAAATCACCGACCCGGCCGCCGCCCGCTTCTGTGAATCGGTCGAGAGCCGCCACAGCAATCAAAGCCAGTCCGCCCGCATCGCCGAAGCTTTGAAGATCACCATGCCGCCGCTGCGCATGGACAGCCAGGCCAAGTACGCCGCCATCGCCCGCGGCGAAGCCCAGATTTACCTGCGTCTGCCCACCAGCAAGGACTATCGCGAAAAAATCTGGGACCACGCGGCCGGGATGATGATCGTGCACGAGGCCGGCGGCACCGTCAGCGACGCTGATGGCAAGCCGCTGGACTTTTCGTGCGGCCGGCGTCTGGAACAAAACCGCGGCATCATCGCCACCGCCGGTCGGATCCACGAGCCGGTGGTGCGTGCGGTGCGCCAGGTGTTGCGCGCCAGGACATAAGTCCGTTCACACTGCGCCCGATTGAATCGATGCGGACCGTCGCCATGTCCAAGCGAGCCGTCATCTGGACCTTCGCCGCCGTTGCCGCCGTCACCGCTGCCGTGGCGTACGCGATCTTCTTCACGCCGCTGTTCCACCAGCCGCAGATGCAATTGTCCGTGCGCTACACCGTGCCGCCGGGGCGCGGGGCGGCGGTGCTGAACGTGGTCTTTTCCCTGGGCCGCATGTACGAGCTGACCGCCGTGCGCGTGGAGAGACTGCCCCCGGAATTCCCGCCCCCGGAACAAGTGCCGCAAACTGATGCCCCGCAGGAAACAGCCGGCGAGGGAGTAGAGGAGCCGGTGCTGGTCTGGGAGATGGCCGGCTCACCCCACTCACAGGCGCTCAGCGCCTTTCGCTTCGGACAACCCATCGAGGGCATGACAGAACAGGTGCGCGCAGCGCTGGAGCGGGGCGGAACATATCGCATGACCGTCGAATCGCGCGACCTGCAGGCCTACATCGATTTCCAAGCCCGCCCCAACATCCGGGCTCGAAACTAGCCGCGACACAACCGCACGCAAGCCCGGTTACCATGCGGGGATGAAGATGCGACCGCTCGTGCTGATCGTGATGCTCGCCGCGATGTTCGCACAGGATGCCGGCGCAGGCACCGTTGTCAGCCGACCCTTCGTGGGCGTGACCTGCTATCACACGACGCTGACGATACCGCGGCCGTTGAATATCAACGTGGTGGTGATCGATCCGCAGACGCCGGGCATTCGTTTTGCCGTCAGTCCCGGCAACGGCGATCAGCCGCGCGAGTTCAATCGGCAGACAACCTTGGATTTTGCGCAGCAGATCGGAGCACAGGTTGCGATCAACACGGGATTCTTTTTCCCCTGGCCCGAACCGCCGCTGGAGGTGGACGTCAAGGGATTGGCCGCCTGCGAGGGCGTAATCGTTTCGCCGCAGGAGGACGACATCGTGCGCCCGGTGCTGGACATCGCGGCCGACAACCGCGTGCGCATCATTGACAGCGACGCGGTGCAGGAAGGCGAACTCTACAACGCAGCCAGTGGCAACGAACGGCTGGTCATCGCCGGTCGGAACCACGGCGGCCAACGCCCGTTCAACGATCCCAAGAACCTGAACCCGCGCACGGCCGCGGGCCTGACCGCCGACGGAAAACTCGTGTTGATCACCATCGACGGACGGCAGGAAGGTTTCAGCGAAGGCATGCTCAACAGCGAAACGGCCGACCTGCTGATCGAGTACGGCGTCACCGAAGCGCTGAACTTTGATGGCGGCGGATCGACCACGATGGTCCTCGCCGATCCCGAGCCGCGCGTGGCCACTCACCCGCCCGGCGGCCGATTGCGGGCGGTGGCCAACAGCCTGGCGGTGTTCGCCGAACCCGCTGACGAGCCGGGCAACCTGTTCATCTACAGCGATTTCTACGGCGGCGATGATGGGCCGCTGGCGGTGTTCATGCAGAACCACGGTAAGTCGCAGTGGGAAGTGTTGCGCGATGGCGAACGATGGATCGGGCGGCTGACTGTGAAAGCGGATCACGAACATGCCGCGTGGCAGGGAAGCTGTTTTTTTCAAGCTGATCATCCCGCCAACCCGCTGCGCCCGTTGCGCGGCGTGCTGAGCGTGGCGCTGCGAACAGAGACGGCCGGGTTGGAAGCGGCGGTTGAAGGGTTGATCGGCGAGGAGGCGATATCGCTGCCGCCACAGAAATTGATGGACGACGGCAAGTGGCAGACATTGACATGGTCGTTGCCGCAGATCGAGGGGCAGGAAAGTTTCCGGTTGTCGGGCGTGATGTTTGAAGGTTCAGCCGATGCGGTCATCGACATGGATGACCTGATGCACGATGTGGGGCAATAAGCGCAGTAAAACCGCGGCGTTTCGTGGTGAAACGCCGCGGCGATGATTGATGTTGTCGATGCGGAGCGGGGGGATTAATTCGCCGGGAGAACAAACACACGCAGGCGTTTATAGCTGTAATCGTTGCTGTTTTTCTGGAAGGTCCAGTCGGGATTGTCGCCGTTGCTGTTGTTGCCGATGCCGATGTCGGAGGGCGCGTTCTTCCAGTTGTTGATGGCGAAGAGGGTCTGGCGTGCAAAGGGGTTATGCACCTGCATGCAGCCGTAGCCGTTGACCCTGCTGGTGTTGAGGGTGTCGTCGAAGTCGAACAGAGTGCCGGAGGCGCCGGTGATGCCGCGGGAGGCGTCCTGTTTGTAGTTGTTAGGCCAGAACTCGATGTTGCCCGCGGGCACGTCACCCGTGTTCAGGCCGGCGACGTTGGAGAAGATGTGCAGGTTGTTGACGTTCTTCTGGAAGTTGGCGCCGCTGTCGAAGGTGGGGATGCCGATCTTCTTGACGTCATCGCTGAATGCATCCATAGAGACATAGACCCACTGCTGCGGCTGGTCGGGCTTCTGCAGTTCGAGGCAGTAAGCCACGCGGCTGAACTTCGCTGGCGCGGCGGCGCTGTTGTCGATGTCATAGGTGATCTTTTCACCGGCGCGATTGAGGTTGAGGTCGTAGATCAACTGATAGTCCTTGACCTCGGGCACCGCCTCGGTCAGCGGATCGGCCGGGGGCGGCGGCGCGGCGTGCACGAAGACGCGCAGGCGCTTGACCTGAAACTGCTTGGCGTTGTCGGCGAAGGTCCAGTCGGTGTGTCGGCCGATGTTGGCGTTGCCGATGCCCAGTTCGGGGTCGGCGCCGCGCCAGTCGTTGATTGCGAAGATGGTCTGTTTGGCGGCGTAGTTGTGTACCTGCATGCAGCCGTGGCCGGCCACCTTGTTGGGATCGATGCGATCGCCGAGGTCATAGATGGTTTCCGAGGCGTTGGGCACTTTGGCCGCATTGACGACGCTGTAGTTGTTGGGCCAGAACTCGATGTTGCCGGTGCTGATGCCGTTGCCGGTGGCCACGCCCGGCACGTTGGTGTAGATGTTGAGGTTGCTGACATTCTGCTGGAAGGTCGCGCCGGAATCATTGGTGGGGATGCCGATCTTGCTGATGTCGCCGGTGAAGGCGTCCATCGAGACGTACACCCAAAGCAACGGTTCGTTGGGCTTTTGTAATTCGAGGAAATAGGCGATGCGATCGAAGTCTGCCGGGGCTGTGGCGCTGAGGTCCTGGTCGTACTTGATCGACGCGGCCAGCTTGTGCAGGTCGAGGTCATAGACCAGTTGATACTCGCTGGACTCAGGAACATCGACGACCAGCGGATCGCCCTGCGGCACGTCACCGGCGATGAAGGCGGGCGCGGGCAGGCCTTCCTTGTTCATCAGGTTGGGCGCTGCCAGCTTGTCCCAGGCGAAGCGCACCGCCACCGGCGCGGGCACATCGGGGCTGAAGAGCACCACGGTGTCCTTGCCTTCGATTACCGCTTCGGCGTCGTGCCAGCCGGTGCCTTGGCCGATGATCTGGAACCAGTTAAGCGGCTGGTCATCGCGTGAGGCCAGGCCGCTGCCGACCTGATTGAACTGCACGCGCAGCTTGTCGCCGGCCAAGGTAAGTTTCTCGAACATGGGGCTGTGATCGACGATGCCCTTGATGCCGTAGGTCCGCGACAGGGCCATGTTGGCCAGGCGTTTGCCGACGGTCTGCTTGTCGGTGGGATGGATATTGGTGGGATTGCCGACGTCGTTGACCACGACCATGCCACTGTCGGGCAGGATCGTTTCGATGCGGGCCTGCTCCACCCAGAACTTGGGCAACTGGGCGGGATTTTCCGAGCCGTACTGATACGGCGCGATCTGCACGTAGTAGTAGGGGATCTTCGGCTGCCAGACTTTTCGCCAGCCCTGGACCAACGCGAGGGTCTTGTCGGCATAGGGACAGTCGGTGTCGTTGCGATTGGATTCGCCCTGGTACCAGATGGCGCCGCGGATGGCGTAGGGGATCACCGGGTGCAGCATGCCGTTGTAGAGCGCGGTGGGGTCCTGGCGATCGGTGAACGGCAACGTCTCGGCGGGATAGGCCGGCGCCTCGGGGGCCTGTTTGCCGGTCGCGACCGATTCGCGCAGTTGCGTCAGCCAGACCTCGGCCCTGGTCACGTAATCGTTCATCAGAGTTTTGTAGGCCTCACTTTGGGGATTGCGCTGCTGAACGTTTTTGAAGATCGGCTCCAGCAAAGACACGGAAGCGAAACCCTCGGGCGGGGTCCAGGGCTCGATGCGCGTGCCGCCCCAGTTAACGCCCAGCAGGCCGATGGGCACATTCAACTCGTCCTGCAGATTGCGGGCGAAGAAATAACCCACAGCCGTCCATTCGCCGATCGTTTCCGGCGAACAGGCTTCCCAGCGCGCGGGCTGATCGTCCTGCGGCTCGTTGTGGGCGATGTGCGGGGGGCCGATGTGGCGAATCAGCGGACGATTGACGGAATCCGCGATCTCCTGAGCGGCGTTGTTGGCGTCCTTGACCCGCCATTCCATATTCGACTGGCCGCCGCAGTACCACACTTCGCCGATCAGCACATCGGTGATGGTGATGGTGTTCTTGCCGGTAATGGTGAGCGTGAATGGTCCGACTGCTTCGCCGGTGGGCAGCCTGACCTGCCACTTGCCGTCCTTGTCCGCGCTGGCGCTGACGGGGGCCTTGTCAGCAAGCTGCACGCTCACCCGCTCGCCTGGCTCCGCCTTGCCCCAGATGGGCGCGTCGGTCTGGCGCTGCAGGACCATGTGGTCGCTGAACACGTTGGGCACGCTCACCTCGGCCAGGGCCGGCGAAGCGAGCGCGAGAATCAGCCCCAGAAAACAGTGCGAGGCGAATCGTGGGTTTTGCATCAGGGCAAACTCCTTGTGGTGTGGAAAAAGGGGAAAGTTTCATGCTATCGCCGCGGGGAGAGCTTGTCATCCCAGCCGAATCGCCTCGAAGCGGACAGATGGCCTAGAATGGCCCGAAAAGGAGACATCACATGGCCGCGACCGAATCCACCATGATGGCCCTGGGCACCACCGCACCCGACTTCACCCTGCCCGACACTGAGGGCCGGCTCGTCAAGCGCGACGATCTGCGCGGGCGGCCGCTGCTGGTGATGTTCATCTGCAACCACTGCCCGTTCGTCAAGCACGTGGCTGGTCAACTGAAAAAGATCGGCGATGACTACGCCGACAAGCTGTCGGTGGTGGCGATCATGTCCAACGATGTGGCTAACTATCCCGACGACGCCCCGGCCAAGATGAAACAGGAGAAAGCCAATCGCGGGTACAACTTCCCGTACCTGTACGACGCGACACAGGAAGTCGCCAAGGCCTACGGCGCCGCCTGCACGCCGGACTTCTTCCTGTTCGACGCCGACCATAAGCTCGCCTACCGCGGGCAGCTTGATGACTCGCGTCCGGGACGCATCAGCTCGGGCAACTACGATTTCCAGACCAACCCCGCCACCGGCGCCGACCTGCGGAAAGCCATCGATGCGGTGCTGGCCGGCAGGAAACCCAGCAACCGCCAACTGCCCTCGATGGGCTGCAACATCAAGTGGAAAGCGGGCAACGCGCCGTCGTATTACAAGTAAAAATCAAAGGACAAGCCAACGCAGCACCAGGTCATCAGGCGGCCTATGCGGATCCTTCCGCCTGTCGCCCGATGGCCTGGTGTCTCGATGGCTTGTTCAACCATTCAATCGCCGCCGATCAATTGCTTGAGCGGCTGAATCTGCACCAGCGGTAACAGGCAATTCTGCGGCTGAATCAGCACATAAAGAATCAACTCTGCGATGCTCTCGGTAAACAGTAGTACACCCTTGCGATGATCTTCTTGTTCACTTTCAGGGCTCTGTTCGCGAAAATCAGCGCCGACAGTGCCTGGCTCGATGAGCGTTACCCGGATATTGTCCTGTGCCAATTGCTTACCGATCGCATCACTCCAGCCGCGGACGGCCGACTTGGTGGCGACGTACACGTCGGTATCGGGACCGCGGGCCTTGGCGCTGAGCGAGCCGATGTTGATAATCGTCCCGCCGCGACCGTGCTGTTTGAACCGCTCCGTCGCCAGCTTGGCGCAGCTCATATAGCCCAGCAGATTGTTGGCGATCACGTAACGATAATCGACCGGGTCCATGTCGGTGATGCTCTTGGCGGCGTCGGCGGCATTGTTGATCAATATGTCCAGGCCGCCCAGCGATTCATCCACCTTCTCGAAGACCCGGGCGAGATCCTGCTCGTGGGCCTGGTCGGCCAACACACCTACCACACGGTCGGCGACCGATACCAAATCGCTGATCGCATCGTTGAGCGTGTCGCGATGGCGACCAAAAAACACGACCCGGGCCCCGGCCTTGGCCAGTAGCAATACCGTGGTACGCCCGATCCCCGTGGTGCCGCCAGTCACCAGCACCCGCTTGTCGGTCAGTGCCTGCGGCTGGTATTTCCATTGCACGGGTCTGCGAATGTCTGTGGTGATCATGTGCATTGCCTTTTACACAATGCTATGGCCCCGAACGGGGCGGCCGACGACGAACAGTCCTGATTTCGGAATCGGTGAATCCCCCAGCCAGGTCAGCACGAATCGTCGCGGCCCGCAAAAAGCTACACTATTTGCCGTGCAACTGAAGCGCACGTTCCTGTTGTGCGTGATCGCGGCAGCGGCCACCGCGGCGCTGTTCGGGATATGGGTGTTGCTGTTCGAGCGCTTCTTCGGCATCGAAGAGGAAGTCTGGGGTACGCTTGGCTCCATCGTTCTGTTCTGTCTGCCCGCCATGGCCAGCGCGGCGCTGGCCGAGCGCGGGCACTGGCGAAGGCTGATGCGGGCGACCATCGTGCTCTGCCTGCTGAGCATGGGCTGGTATCTGTTCATCGTCTGGTTCCACGACTGGATCGACGACTGGTTGTGGGATGACGACTGGATGTGGAAGTCGATGTTCGTCCAGGCCTGGTGGGCCTTGGGGTTGACGTGGATGGGACTGATCTCCGTACGGCCGCTGCGCATCGGCTGGCCACGCTGGGCGCAACTGCTGACGCTGCTGGCGGGCTTCCTGCTGGCGTCGGTGCTGACGGCGGCGGTGATCACCGAATTTGACTATCACGACGTCACCACCAAAACGATGGGCACACTGGGGATTCTCGCCGCACTGGGCACCGTGGTGGTGCCGATCCTGGTGCGCATCGACGGGCTGGACAAAGTTTCGGGCACGGAATCGACACCGCTGGCGCTGCAGATCACCTGTCCGCGCTGCCTGCTGGAGCAGACGGTGCGGTCGGGGCATTCACGTTGTCAGCAATGCAGGCTCAAGTTCCATATCGAGATCGAGGAGCCGCGCTGTCCGCAGTGCGGGTATCTGCTGCACATGCTGGAGAAGCCGGTGTGTCCGGAGTGCGGGGCGAAGCTGGGAACAGAGGAAATCGTGGGCGCGTGAAAACAGCGCGAAGCGCGATGGCATGATGTGGGGAATCCGGGGCTTCGCTGCGCTCAGCCCACGGCTTTGGCTGAAATGTGCGAATCACTCCTCGGCTTTTTCGATCTGCCAGTATTCGATTTCCAGCGGGGTGGAGCGGCCGAAGACGGTGACCAGGACGCGGACCTTGCCCTGCTCGGGCAGTGTTTCGTCCACCACGCCTTCCATGTTCTCGAACGCGCCGTCCACGACTTTGATGTGGTCGCCCTTGGCGAATTCCATCTTGACCTGCGGCTGCTCCTCGGCGGGCTTGGAGGCCAGCAGCATCTTCTCGATCTCGGGGATGGTCATCGGTGACGGGCGGCCGGCCGTGCCGATGAAGTCGCCCACGCCGGTGGTTTCCTTGATCAGGAAGAACACGTCCTGCGGGATGCGGCCGTCGTCTTCGAGCTTCATTTCGACGAAGACGTAACCGGGATAAAGTTTCTTCTCGACGATCTTCTGTTTGCCGGCCTTGACGACCTTTTCCTTTTCCGTCGGCACGAGGATGCGATTGACCAGGTGCTCGAAGCCTTCGATTTTGATCTTGCGCAGCAGGGTGTTGCGGACGCTGTCTTCCTTGTTGGAGGCCACGCGCAGCACGAACCAGTTCATGCCAGGGGTGACCATCGGCTCTTCCTCGCCCCCCCCGGAAGTGATCTCCGGGGTCGGGGGGGCCGGAGCGACGTCCGGCTCGTGGTCCGGCACGGGATCAGGCTCCGGGGCGCTTTGGAAATTGGCGTCAGGTTCGGTCATGGGATTGACGGCGCGGTTAAGTGGCGATGGACTCGAGCACGTGAATCTTAATGAAGACATAGCCGAAGAGCAGATCGATCAGAAACAGCAGGGCCGCGATGAAGAAGGTTCCCCAGATGACGACCATGACCGAGCCGATGATTTCCTTGCGGTTGGGCCAGTGGACCTTGCGCATCTCAGCTTCGGTGGCGATCATGAACTCGACGATGCTCGGCTTGTTGAGCAGGTAGAACATCAGGGCACCGAAGAAGCCGACCACGGCGATGACCATGCCGGTGCGCCAGTAGGTGAGGTTCTGGGAGATGGCGTTGATGGCGTCCATCTGGTCCCACAGCCAGCCCACGCCCGAGAGCACGACGGCGGCGGCGCCGCAGGCGGTCAGCACGCGGGTCCAGTAGCCTTGGCCGGGTTTGTATATCGATAACAGCGGCATCGTCGTCTTCCGATCATCACGCCAGGAGGGACTTGAACCCCCAACCTGCTGATTTGGAATCAGCTGCTCTGCCAATTGAGCTACTGGCGTAGGTTGGGAGGCTTGAGGTATGAGGCTTGAGGCATGAGGATTTCTCGCGCCTCACCGCTCAAGCCGCTCCACTCATTTCCTCTTAATCTTATGCAGCGTGTGCTTGCGCAGGCGGGGCGAGTACTTCTTGAGGCCCTTCTTGAGCTTCTCGGGGATACCGCCCTTGACGTTGACGGGCGTGCGATAGTTCAGGTCGCCCGACTCCGAGCACTGCAGCCACACATATTCAACCGCTTCGGCTTTCTTGGCCATGATCAAAATCCATTTAGCCCCGGCCTTGGCCGGGGACGACACCCCCGGGCAAGCCCGGGGCTATGTGGGGTCATTCGAGAATCTTGGTCACCACGCCGGCACCGACTGTGCGGCCGCCTTCACGCACGGCGAAACGCACGCCCTCTTCCATGGCGATGGGCTTGGCGCCCAGGTCCACGGAGATGGTGATGTTGTCGCCGGGCATGCACATCTCGGCCCCGCCCAGCAGATTGATGCTGCCGGTGACGTCGGTGGTGCGGAAGTAGAACTGCGGCTTGTAGCCGTTGAAGAACGGCGAGTGCCGGCCGCCTTCTTCCTTGGTCAGCACGTAAACTTCACCCTCGAACTTGGTGTGCGGCGTGATGCTCTTGGGAGCCGCCAGCACCTGGCCCCGTTCGATCTGATCCTTTTCAACGCCACGCAGCAGGCAGCCCACGTTGTCGCCGGCCATACCCTCGTCCATGGTCTTGTTGAACATTTCGACGCCGGTGATGGTCGTCTCCTGGGTGTCGCGCAGGCCGACGATTTGAACCTTGTCGCCGACCTTGACCATGCCGCGCTCGATGCGGCCGGTGGCCACGGTACCGCGGCCCTTGATGCTGAAGACGTCTTCCACACTCAGCAGGAACGGCTTGTCGGTCTCGCGGGCCGGCTCGGGGATCCAGGAGTCCAGCGCTTCCATCAGCTCCTGGATGCACTTGGTCTTGTCTGCGTCGTTGGGGTTGTTCAACGCCAGCGAGGCGGCGCCCTTGACGATCGGGGTGTCTTCCTCGAACTCGTACTTGGTCAGAAGCTCCTGCACTTCCAGCTCGACCAGGTCCAGCAGTTCGGCATCGTCAACCAGGTCAACCTTGTTCAGGAAGACCACCAGCTTGGGCACGTTCACCTGGCGGGCCAGCAGCACGTGCTCGCGGGTCTGCGGCATGGGGCCGTCGGCGGCGGAGACGACCAGGATCGCTCCGTCCATCTGGGCGGCGCCGGTGATCATGTTCTTGACGTAGTCGGCGTGGCCGGGGCAGTCCACGTGCGCGTAGTGGCGCTTATCCGACTCGTACTCCACGTGCGCGGTGGAGATGGTCAGAATCTTGGTCGGGTCGCGGCGACCATCGGACTCGGAGGCCTTGGCCACTTCATCATAGCCTTTGAAGGTGGCCAGGCCCTTGGCGGCCTGAACGGCGGTGATGGCCGCGGTCAGTGTGGTCTTGCCGTGATCGACGTGGCCGATGGTGCCGACGTTGACGTGTGGTTTGGTCCGTTCGAAGACGCCTTTTGCCATGGTGATTGAACCTCCAGGTAATGCGATTTTTGATTTCAGATTTTTGATTTTAGATTTGACTGTTGCTCTTGATTTCCTGGGCCGACCGTCGGCCTCTGCTTCTCGAAAATCAAAAATCCAAAATCTAAAATTCCATCCTAAGCCACCCATGGGATTTGAACCCACGACCTCACCCTTACCAAGGGTGTGCTCTACCAACTGAGCTAGGGTGGCACAACACCCCGCCCCATCCTTGCACCACCCGGCCCCCGGAAGTGTCTTGCGGGGCGAGGCGTGCTTCCAGCACGCCGGGTTCCGCCCCCTGACCGCCGTCGGCTTCACCCCCCAAGATTGACAAGGGGCGTCGAATCGGCGATCGGAACACCAATTCGCGCCCCTTTCATCCAGTCAGAGCCGCTACCCGCCGTCCAACCTATAGAAGAACAGCGAGATAAAGACTCTACCACCACCCCCCAGCGACGTCAAACCTTCCCCGGAGGCCGACCGCATCGAGGACGACGCGGCTGGAACCGTTTACAGCCGCGTCGTCCGCGACGCGGTGGCCCACGAAGTCCCCGTAGAACGTTTCCAAGTGGGAAAACAAAAGATTGAACACCCTGCCACACGATCCTAGAATCCAGTATCGGCCCGTTGAGT
Source organism: Phycisphaeraceae bacterium (assembly GCA_020849625.1). Lineage (GTDB taxonomy): Bacteria > Planctomycetota > Phycisphaerae > Phycisphaerales > Phycisphaeraceae > JADLFV01. The sequence continues at coordinate 64,315 of JADLFV010000050.1, read as the reverse complement.
CAGCAGGAGCAGCCACCCCGTGGACAGAAAGTGCGACAAATGCAATCGGCGGGCCACGCACCACTCGGTGGAGATCGTCCAAGGCAAGAAAATTGAACAACACCTGTGTGAAACCCACGCCGCCGAGGCCGGCCTGTCCATCAAGGCGGTCAACACCCCCATCAACGAACTATTGACCAACTTCGTCAAGCTGCACAGCGGCGGACAGGCCATGACCGCAGCCCAGGAACTGGTCTGTGATGTCTGCGGCCTGACCTTCGCCGAGTTCCGCGAGCACACCCTGCTGGGTTGCCCCCACTGCTATCAGGCTTTCGAACGCCAGATCAGCCCCCTGCTGGAACGGGCTCACGACGGCGGCGGCCACCACGTGGGCAAAGTGCCCCGACGCTGCGGCTCCGGCCAAGATCGCCAGGAACAACTCACGCAACTGCGCCAACGCCTCGATGAGGCGGTCACCCGCGAAGACTATGAGTTGGCCGCCCGCCTGCGCGACGACATCCATCGCATCTGTCCCCCTTCCCCGGGAAGCACCGAACGTTCCGACATCCCAGGCAACTGACCCGCGTTCACCCTGCTGACCCGACGAAAGAGACCGCCATGACCCTGCGACAGATCACCGAACACGCCGGCGAATGGCTGCGCGGGGCCGGCCCACACAGCGACGTGGTGATCTCCAGCCGCATCCGACTCGCCCGCAACCTCGCCGGCTACCCTTTCGTCAACCGCGCCATGCAACGCCAGCGGATGGACATCCTCGAAACCGCCAAACAGCAGATCACCTCCAGCCATCGCATCAGCGACAGCCTGTTCTGGGTCGATATGCGCGACAGTCCCCGCCTCGATCGCGAGCTGCTGGTCGAACGCCACTTGGTCAGCCGGCAACTGGTCAGCGCGGCTGACGATTCCCCGCGCGGCGTCGCCATCGGCTCCGATGAGACCTTCGCCATCATGGTCAACGAAGAAGACCACCTGCGCATCCAGGTGCTGCGCAGCGGCATGCAACTGGCCGAAGCCTACGAACAGATCAACCGCATCGACGACGCTCTCGAGGACAGCCTCGACTTCGCCTTCAGCCCGCGCTTCGGATACCTGACCGCCTGCCCCACCAACGTCGGCACCGGATTGCGCGTCTCGGTCATGCTGCACCTGCCCGCCATCAAGCTCACCGGCCAGATCGAAAAGGTCCGCCGCGCCGCACGCGATCTGCACCTGGCGGTGCGCGGCCTGTTCGGCGAAGGCTCCGAAGCACTCGGCGATCTCTACCAGATCTCCAACCAGACCACCCTCGGCCGCAGCGAAGCCGAAATCCTGGCTGACTTCGAGCAGACCGTCGTGCCGCAGATCATCGCCTACGAGCAGCAGGCCCGCGCCGCCTTGTTGCGCGATCGCCCCGAACAGCTCGACGATCGTGTCTATCGCGCCTGGGCCGTGCTCACCCACGCCCGCCTGCTGACCAGCGAGGAAACCTTCGCCCTGCTCAGCCATGTGCGCCTCGGCGTCACCCTCGGCCGGCTGGACGCCATCGACCTGCGCTCGCTCAATGAACTGCTTCTGATCTGCCAGCCCGCCCACCTGCAGCGGATCATGGGCAAAACCATGAACCCCGCCGAACGCCGCATCGCCCGCGCCAACCTCGTCCGCCAGCGCCTCGGTGTCCGCCGCACACCGTAACCCCCGCCCGCTCCCGCCCCACCGCGACGTACCACGCCACGCCAACCGCGACGTACAACTCCCCGAAACGCTCCTACCCAACCGCACCCCAACCGCACCCCAACTCACGATCTCCCGCTCAATCCGTCGCGACACCAAGAACTTATTTAACTTAAATAATTTCTTCCCGCAGAGAGCCGTTTGGGCCAATGAAGTGCGTTTTGTGGGTGTTCTGCGTCGTGACGGGAGTGCGACGACGACGGCGATCGACAATGACCAATGATGTCCGAGGGTGTCCGACTGCGCGTGATGATCAGACGGTGGACTGGGACAGGCAGCGCAGCAGGTCGGCTTCGGCGTCGTCTAGGGTGATGCCGCGGCGGTCCATCGCGGTGCGGGCGGTGGTCAGGAACTTGTCAAAGTCATAGCTTTGCGGGCCGACGTCGGTCAGGAAGGTGAACGGCGGCACGTGCGGCGGGGTGAAGCGACCCGGCTGGGCAATCATGCTGCCGGTGCCGATCACCGCGCCGGTGCGGATGAATGTGCCGATGGCCAGGCGGCTGTGATCCCCGACGATCGGGCCAAGGAATATGCGGCCGGAGTCCTGCGCGGGCAGGTCAGCGGACAGTTGCACGCGCACGCGACCGTAGGTGTTCTTGAGGTTGGAGCAGGTGGTGGCGGCCCCCAGGTTGACCCACTGGCCGACCAAGGCGTGGCCAAGGTAGCCGACATGTGCCTTGTTGCTCTGGCCTTGGAAGATACTGAAGGACACTTCGCCGCCCACGCGGCAGTACGGCCCCACAGCGCTGTGCGGACGCAGATGGGCGAAGCTGCGCAACACGGTGTGCGGGCCGATGTAGGCCGGCCCCTGTACCACAGACAACGGCTCGAGCACGACATGCTCGTCAACGACGACCGGGCCCAGCGATTCATCGATCACCGCCGAGGCGTGAACGCGGGCGGTCGGCGCGATGCGTGCGCCGGTCCATGCCGCCAGATCGTCGGCCAGCGTGCGTTCGAGTTGATCGAGAATGTGCCACGGTCGTGCTATGACATTCTTGCTTTCAACCTCCGGCGGCTGGGCGAGCAGGTCGGGCACTTTGCGGCCGTCGAGTTCCATCACCGCGCCGGCGGGCGGCTCCTCGAGCCCGTTCCAGCGGCCGTTGACGACCAACCAGCGGCCGTCGTATTGTTCGCCATTGATCACCTGGTTCGGCTCGCGGCGGCGCATCACTGCCGCCAGGCGGGCCGGCACCGAAAGCGCGGCCGCGGATCGGCCCACCGTTCGCTCGATCCTTGTTCGATTGGAGACAGCGCCGCTGCGAACGTCGAAGATCGGGCGCAAATCAGTCAGCGGCCCCCAGCAGCCGCGTTGGTCGTCGTAAATCAGCAGATTCACATGCTTCATAAAACCCGATTTCTCGCGTCGCGGTGGGCCTTGGATGATATCGGTTAGAAACGCCCATTGACACAACCGGGTCCGGGGCGTTAGTTTCTGCATGTTCGTGGCGCTGCTGCACGGTGCGAAGCGCTCCTGGTGGGATTCAGGGACATCTCGTCAACCCAATGCGGGCTGGACGCTGAACGATGGCGCGAGTCGATCCGACGCTTTGGCGTGACATGATGGCGTATCTGCGGAGTCGGTACGCCTCCATCAGCCGCCAGTGGTTCGAGGCCCTTGAGCCGATCGACCTCAGCAGCGGCCTGCTGGTGATCGCCACGCCCTCCAGCGTGCAGCGCGATTACCTGCAACGCAAGTGCATCGAGCAGTTCAACGAGGCGGCTCAAACCTCCACCGGCAAGCTGGTGGGCGTGCGCTTCATCACGGCCGAGGAAGCGGCCAACTACGCCGCGCCTTCGCCTGCGCACTCCACCGTCGCCGCTGCCGCTGCTGTCGCAACGACCCCGACCGGCATCCAGAAACGCCTCTCGGACAACGGCGACCACCACGACAGTCCCGACCAGATCGTCCTGAGTCCCGACTACAGCTTCGACAACTTCATCACCGGGCCCAACAACCAACTGGCCTATGCCGCGGCCGTCGCCGTCGCCAATCAGCCGGGCAATACCTACAACCCGCTGTTCATCCACGGCGGCGTCGGCTTGGGCAAGACGCATCTGCTCCAGGCCATCTGCCAGCAGGTGCTGCGCGAGCGGCCGCAGACCAGCATCCTTTATGTTTCCTGCGACGCGTTCATGAATCAATTCATCGAATGCGTGCAGGCCGGCAAAATGGCGGAGTTCCGTCACCGCTATCGCCACGTTGACCTGCTGGTGCTCGACGACATCCATTTCCTTGGCGGCGGCAACCGCGAGCGTTCACAGGAGGAGTTCTTCCACACGTTCAATGAGTTGTACCAGTCCAGCCGACAGATCGTGTTGTCCTCGGACGCCCCGCCGGCGGACATTCCGCACCTGGAGGAGCGCCTGGTCAGCCGCTTCAACTGGGGCTTGGTCGCCAACGTGACCAAGCCGCACTACGAGACGCGCGTCGCCATCCTCCGCGCCAAGGCCCGCCTGCGCGGCATCGAAGTGCCCGACGACGTAATCAGCTTCATCGCCACCCGCGTGGACTCCAACGCCCGCGAACTGGAAGGCGCTATCACCACCGTCATCGGCCACGCCGCCCTGCAAAGTCGCGCCATCGACATGGAACTGGCTCGAGCTGCTCTCGGTGAGCCGCCTAGCGACGGACAGACCTCGCAGGTGACGCTCCAGCAGATCATCGACGTGGTCACCCGCTACTACAACGTCAAGCTGTCGGACCTCCAGAGCCGGCGACGGCACAAGTCGGTCACCGAGCCGCGGCAGGTCTGCATGTACCTGGCTCGCCAGCGAACCCGCTTCAGTCTGGAGGAGATCGGCGGATACTTCGGCGGACGCGACCACACCACGGTCATGCACTCAATCCGCACCGTGGACGACCGCTGCCTGACCGAGCCAGCCTTCGCTCAACAGGTCGCCCATCTTGACGGCCAGATCGCCCCGGCGTGAGATCCTGTCGTCAAATCCGTGGATAACCCGTGCAGAAGCGCACGTCAGGCGTCGCTGAACCAACCGCTGCGCCCCTCGTCAACCAACCACCAACTGGCTTCGTTGTCCACAACCAACGCGCAGATACCATTCGACCGACCGACGGCATGTCGTGAACGCATAGCTTTCCCACATCGGAGTGGATGCCACAAACCCTGACATGCATGAATTTAACGTCTTGACCCCCCAGACAATCCACAAGCCGACAACCATACGGCTAAGACGAGGAAGTATTTAATCTATATCCTACCCGGAAGATTCAGAAACCCCGTGCGCTATTGTGAATCAGCTCGCATCGAGGATAATGCGGCTGAAATATTCGCAGTCTGAACAGTTTCCAGCCGCGTCGTCCGCGACGCGGTAGCCCGTCAGAAACCCGTAGCCACCTCGGCGGTACGCATCTGTGCCTCCTGCCTGGCGTTGGTTTCAGCATAGGTGCGGAAGTCCTGTACGCGGATGGTCAGTTCCACGATCTCGCCTTCGGAATTGAACCCTAGCACGCGGGCCCGACGGCGGTAGGGCAGATCATCGAGCACCGGCTTGAAGCGCAGATCCTCCAATTTGCTGAGCCACTCCCCGGCCGCCAGGGCGGAGTTGCCGGCATTCTTCCGCAGGTAGTCGCTCACCTCGGCTGCGGGAATCGGCATGCGGCCGGCCTGGAGGCTGTCGAGCTTCAGCGTGGCGTAGCCGTCATCGTGGAATACCAGGTCGAACCGCGCTGTGAATACCTGCGAAAAACCGCGGGTCACAAACTTGAACGCCGCGACCAACTGTGCGCCTTCCGGCTGGATCATCGGTTCGGTTAATTCTGCCGGCTTGACGTAGCCGCGCGAATCGAGCCACTGTTCGTAACGGGCGGTGACCAAGGCGGCCAACTCGTCCCGGGTCAGCGAAAGCTTGCGCACCTCGTCGATGCGGATCATCGTCGGGTCGATCGGCTTTTCCTCCCCGGCGTCGCCGTTCGATGCTCCCGGGGCTGTCGCCGGTTTCGCATCAGGTGAAGCAGACGCAGATGACGATTGGGCCAGCAGCGCCTCGATGTCACCGCTGATCACCTGCTCGATGGTCTTCTCCGCGCCGGCGGCCAGTTGCTCGATCTGTGCGGTGCTGTGCGTGGACAGGAACCGTTGGTGCTCTTTCCATTGCGGCGTCTGCGAGCGCAGCAGGAACACCACGCCGCCCATCACCGACACGATCAGCAGCAGCACGATCAGCAGCGCACGGCGCAGGATCTTCCACTTGCGCTTGCGGACCGGCTGAGTTGGGCCATCTTCCGTTGTTATCATGGTGACCGCCCTGTGTGCTCATCGGCGCAATCCGCGGCGGTGCTTAGTCTGTTTAAGCCCGCAATGCACCCTGACCGATACGCCATGAGAAGAACCGGCCGCCGGGGGTGAGCATTATCGGATGATGCCCCAAACCCCAGAACAAATCGCCCCCCCCGTTCGCTGCATCAGCGTTGACGTGGAGGAGTATTTCCAGATCGAGGCCGCCCAGTCCGCTGTCAAGCCGGATCGCTGGTGCCAATGGCCCACGCGGGTCGAGCCGTGCATGGACAAACTGCTGGCGCTGTTCGACGAGACGAACTGCAAGGCGACGCTGTTTTTCCTGGGCTACATCGCCGAGTCGCACCCGCAGCTTCTGCGCCGCTGTGCCCAGGCCGGCCACGAGATCGCCACTCACGGCTCGTGGCATCAACGCCTGCATCGGCTTGATACCAGCACGTTCCGCGAGGATGTCATTCGTGCCCGCAACACCATCGAGGACATCATCGGCCGGCCTGTACTCGGGTACCGCGCGCCCACCTGGTCGGTCACCACGCAGACCGCCTGGGCGGTGGATGTGCTCAGCGATCTTGGCTTCGTTTACGATGCATCGATCTTTCCCGTGCATCATCCGCAGTATGGCGTGCCGCAAGCGCCGTGCGAGCCGTTTTACGTCAAGTCCTCGCCGGGCGGGCCGATGCTGCTGGAGTTGCCGCCGCTGGTCTGGCAGGCGTTGGGGCGACACGTGCCGGTGGCGGGCGGAGGATACTTCCGCCTGCTGCCGCTGCAAATGATGCTGACGGGTCTGCGCCAGGCAGCCGAGCAGAATCGACCGGCCATCCTGTACTTTCATCCCTGGGAGTTCGACCCCGACATGCCGCGCCTGCCGCTGTCGCTGACCGGCCGGCTGCGCACCTACACCGGCCTGCGCTCCAGCTACGACAAGCTGCGCCGCATCCTGGCCTACGGCGGACCGTGGCAGACAATTAAACAATCACTGGACTACTGCCGCGCCATCGCTGACCGCAACAGCAACTTCACGCTGCAATGGCGGGCGGCGTGATCTGATCATCAATCGGTGACAGCGGCCGCGCCTGGACTTCGACGCGCCCCGCCAGCAGGCCGATCATCGGCTCCAGCACGCGGTCCCAGGCGTAACGCCGCTCGATCAACTGCCGGGCCGCCTTGGCGATGCGCTGGCGGAACGACACGTCGTTGAGTGCGCGGCAGACAAGACCCGCATAATGGCGCGGACCTTCGGCGATCAGCAGGTGCTCGCCCGGCGTCGCGTTAATCCCTGCGGCACTTCCGGGGGTGGCGATCACCGCGCGGCGGCTGGCCATCGCTTCCAGCACCTTGTTCTGAATGCCCGGCGCGATCTGCAGGGGCGCGATCACCGCTGCGGCCTTGGCCAGGTATTTGCGCACATCGGGCACGTCGGGATACACCTTTACGCTTACCCGCAGCCCCAAGTCACGCACCGCGGCGGTCGGCCGCTTGCCCACGATCAGCAGTTGCGCCCCCGGAATCTGTTCCAGAACGAGCGGCCAGACTTCATTCGTGAACCAGCAAATGCCGTCGATGTTCGGCTTGTAATCCAGCACGCCCACGAACGCGACCTTCGGCTTGCTCGATTCCGGCAGCGGGAAAAAGTACGAACCATCCACGCCGTTGCTGACCACGTACAGGCGGCTGTGATCGCCCACGTGCCGGCGATACGTTTCCGCCTCGGCTTCGCTGACCACGGTGACCGCGTCGAACCAGTCGTGTTCGCCCGCTTCGATGTGGCGCAGGCGCCGGGCCTCGGCGGCATAGACCCAGCGCAGCGGCGACCGGGTGCTCTGGGCGAAACGCCGCCACTTGACTGAATCGACATCCACCAGGTCCAGCACGTGTCGCACCGGCTTGCTGCCCGGCTTGCGATAGCGAAAGTGCGTCAGCAGACGGGCGTAGCCGATCATGCCGGTGCAGAAGGTCAACACCGCGTCGAAGGGCTGCTCGGTGTGCCACTGGCGAATGGTCTTGGCCAGTTCGCGGCGATAGAGTATGGTGGGCGTCAGCGCCGCGCCGCAGGCCAGGGCGGCTGCCCCGCGCAGGCGCATGGTCAGCGGATCGATGCGCTGGATGGCCAGTTGCCGCACGTGCCGGCGCAGCGCCTGTTCGCTTCCGGGGGCGAGGCTTGTTTCATCACTGGTGCAGGCCAGGGACAGCTCAAAGTTTTCCGCCAGTTGCCGCAGCAGGTTCCAACTGCGGATGCGATCGCCGCGGTCGGGCGGGTATGGCACGCGATGGGTGAGCATCAGCACGCGTCGGGCGGGCGCATCGTGGAAGCCGGGATGCAGTCGCAGTGTGCTCATGCCTCGCGGGACTCCTGTGTCTTTTGCTGCTCGGCCCCGACCAGGATGGAGCCGGCCATCGTGCAGCCGGCCGCCTCCAGTAGTTGCTTGGAGCGGCGGGCCACCTTGCGCGGCGTGCGATGCAGGCGCACCACCAGCACCGTCTCATCGCACAGCGCGCCCAGCACGCAGGCGTCGGCGGCGTGCGTCACCGGCGGCGAGTCGATCAGGATGTGCTCGTAACGATCCTTCAGCCGATCCAGCAGACGCACCATGGCCGACCCGGCCAGCAGTTCACCGGCCTCGTCGCGCTTCTGCTCGCCGGCGGGCATCACGTGCAAGTTCGGATACATCGTGGGGTGGATCGCTTCCGCCTCATCTTCGATATCGCCGCGCAGCACGTGGGACAGGCCGATCAGGAACGGTCGGCCGAAGATCTTCTGAAACGACGGGCGGCGCAGGTCCGCCTCGATCAGCAGCGTGCGATTGTTGGCAAGCTCCGCGAAGACGACGCCCAGGTTCACCACAGTCAGGCTCTTGCCCTCGCGCGGCTCGGAGCTGGTGAACAGATGCGTCTGCCGCTTGCGATCCTTGCTGTGGGCCAGGATCTGGGCCCGCAGTTGACGATACTGTTCGCAAACCAGCCCCGTGCGATCGCGATGCGAGGCGACGTTGGGCACGCAACCGCCGGGCACGGTCACCGGACCGGGATGGTTGTTGGTGGCGGCCCCGTGCGCATCGGAGAGGCGTAGATGCACCGGCTGCTGATTGTGCAGCGGTTTGCCGGGCCGGGCCTGGGCCAGGGGCATGACTTCCTCCAGCGGCAGGCCGCCGGTCTCCATCACCTCGGGCATCTCCCACTGGCTGGTCCCATTCTGCAGGAAAGCGGAATCCCCCGAGGAATCCAGGAGGTTCGCCGGTTCCTGGCGGTCGGAAAAAACCGTGGAATCCGTGTCGTGCGGCGCCGTCGGAGTTTGGGGCTCCGGGCGGCGGTTCATGGCGTCATAGACGTCGCCCATCCTCGTACTCCTGCGTCGGCTGAATCATTTCGTCAGGGGCATTGCCCAGCGTGGCGTCCTCGCCCAGGTCGGCCGGGCCGAAGCCCTCGTTGTTGAAGTTGGGCATCATCTGATCGACCGCTCGGCGCACGACCGACGAATCGATCAGCCGCGTGTTGCGCGAGTAGCCGACCAGCAGCGCGTTGTCGCAAACCAGGTTGACCACGCGCGGTATACCGCTGGAGCGCTGGTAGATCATCTGCAGCGCCTCGCGCGAGAAGTCCACGTTCGGCCGCTCGTTGCTGGCCCGCACCAGGCGGTAGGCGATGTACTTGGTCATGTCGTCGAAACTCATCGGCCCCAGGTGCGTGTACATCGCGATGCGCTGGATCAGCGGCTTGAGACGCTCGTGCTTGAGCATGGCCCGCAATTCGGGCTGGCCCAGGATCAGAAGCTGCACCAGCTTGTCGGTTTCGTTTTCCAGATTGGTCAGCAACCGCAGCTCTTCCAGTTCATCGATGCTCAGGCACTGGCCCTCATCGATGATGATCACCACATTGCGGCCGATGGCGTACTGATGTTCGACGAAGCGGCGCATGGCGGTCAGATAGGTCGCCTTGTCCGGCTTCTCGGGCAGGTCGAGCTGAAACTCGCTGGAGATCATCTTGACCAGCTCGGTGGAGCTGACGCGGGTGTTGTTGATCAGGCAGGCGCGGACCTCGGAGCCCAGGCGGCGCAGCAGCGTGCGGGTGAGCGTGGTTTTGCCTGAGCCGACCTCGCCGGTGACCAGGGCGAAGCCGCGGCGGTTGCGCACGACATACTCCAGCTTGGCCAGCGCCTCGCGATGCTGCTCGGTCTCGAAGAAGAAGCGCGAGTTCGGCGTGTTGGCGAACGGCGGCAGCAGCAGGTTGTAGAAATTTTCATACATGGTGGGCAACCCTGATCAATCGGTGACGGGAACCCTTCATTGTACCGGCTGCCTGCCTCATATCGCCATACGTCCGGTAATTCATGCTGCTTTCGGCCACCAGGTCTGCTGCGGACCCTGATCGTCACTGTCGTTGGCGTCCACCAGCGCGCCCAGCACGGGCATGGCCAGTTCCTGCTCAGCATCGTCAAGGTCATGGAAACCCACATCCGACTTCCGCCGCGACAGCGCACCGGCTGTCACCGTCATTGCAGCCGCCAGCAGCGCCAGCAACCAACCCGCGCCGGGCGGAGGAAAGACGGGGCTGCGCGGCGGCTGGGCGCGATCCATCACGCTCAAGGCGGCGCCACCTCCGATGGCGCCGGCTGACTGGGCCAGCATCAACTCGCGCTGCTTCTGTCGCCAATCATCCAGTTGCTGTTGGGCGTCGTCCAGTTGCCGCGTCACGTCGTCGTATTCGTTGCGCCCGGCGAATGCGGTCAACTGCTGGGCGTCCAGCTTCTCAACTTGCTTGCCCAGCGTGTCGCGCCGCGCGGTCAACGCCTTGAGTTGGGCATCGAGCGTCTCCAGCTTGGCCTGGGCTTCGAGACGGGCGGGGTTGTCCTGGCGCTGGGCCGCCAGGTCGATGTACAGCGGCGTGGCCTTGAGCTTTTTCTGCACCGCGTCGCGCTCCTGAAGCGTCTTCTGCACCAGGGGATGCTCATCGGTGCGGCCCCACTTGTAGCGATGCTCATTGAGCTGTTGGTCGAGCTGGGCCAGTTGATTCTGAAGCTGCGCCACCTGCGGATTGCGGCCGCGCGTGCGCTGCTCCAATTGTTCGGGCTGCTCGCTGATCCACTTGCCCAGCGCCTCGTGCTGCTGCTTAAGCTGCGTCGATTGCTGATCGATACCGCCCAGTTCCGCACGGGCAGCCATCATCGAATCGCGCAGGACCGCTGCTTCTCCGCTGCGCAGGGCGGGATTGTCCTGCTCGAGCTGCGCCTTGCGGGCGGACAGGGCGGTCAGATTGTCCTGCTGCTGCTGAATCTGCTGGTTGAGAAACGCCTCGGTCTCGGCAGATTGCTGGCGCTGCTGGCGGGCGGCGATGACCAGGTAGTGATCGATCAAACCGTTGGCCAATTGGGCCGCAGTTGCGGAATTACGATTGCGCACTGAAACCGCGATCACGTCGGCGGCTTCCGTGGAAACCACCGTGCGGGCGTGGACGCTGGCAGCCAGGTCATCGAGCTGTCGATCGCGCTGGGTGCGCCCGGTCTGGGTCAGTTCGCCCTCCGGCGTGCGATCGAACTCGGCCGCGAAAGGCAAGTTCGCGTCATCGATCACCGCCTCCAGCACGGTGCGACTGGTCAGTTCCTGCTGCGGTGCAGTGCCCATCAGGTTGGCCTGGCCGGCGACGTGCGGCCGGGACTGCTTGCCCGACCAGCGCAGGCTGGCGGTTGCTTCATAGCTGCGCGGCGTCAGCCACACCGCTGACCATACCACCAGCGCCGCAACCGCGGCCGGGTACAGACGCCGGCGGCGATCGATCCACACCTGGCGCAGCATGCTGACAATCACCGCGAACCCCTTTCGCTCAGCGCCAGGCCGCCGCCGCTGGTCAAGCGCACCACGTCGCCCGTCTCCAGCGGCTGCCCATCCAGCGTCGCCTGTTGCAGCCGCCCCGACTCGTCAGCCCGCCAAAGGACAAATCCCACGCGCCCGCCGCGGTTGAGCACCTTCAACGCATCACGCGGATGATCAGCCCCGGTGTAAGGCATCTTCACCCGCACGTCGCCCGACTCGGCGAACCAGTATTGTGAATCGTGCAGCGACACCCGCACCCGCAGCGCGGGGGCTACGTAGTAGCGGTGAAGTTTCTCCTGAATTTCCGAGCCAAGTTGGGCCGGCGAGCGCCCGGCGGCAAACACCTCTCCCAGCAGCGGCAGCCGGATGTAACCATCCTCGCGCACCGCGGCCTCCAGGTCGGTCAGTTCGGGAATCGTCGGGGCGATCATCTGCAGGCGATCGCCGATCCCGATGTGGTACGGCCGCGCCGCGACCGCCGGCCCGGCCTCACCCGCACCACCCGCGCCGGGCCCGGTTGGCGTGGCAGCACAGCCGACCGCCACGAGGACGGCAACAGCCACAGACATCGCGCGGCTGGTACGCATGTGGCTTATGTCGGCCTTTGACCGCCGCCGCCTGCCGCGACTGATTATGAGACGCGGCGCCGCAATGATTATCCGGACGGAGATTCGCCACGAAGGCACGAAGGACACGAAGAATATGAATGAAACCGCGGATGAACGCAGATAAACGCGGATTCATGCAATGCTGCTGAATTCTCGCCTTCCTTCGTGCCTTCGTGGCGCATTGGCCTCTGCACTTATTCCATCTCGCCGACGGCGGCTTCGCGGCGGGCCAGGTCCATCAGGCGCTCGTGGGTGCCGAGGGCGGTCGAGGGATCTGCCGGGTCGGGTTGGCGCTGCACATATGTGCCGTCGGATTGCATGTCCCATGCCTGGCGGCGGTCGGCCAGCATCAGGTCGAGGATCTGGCGCAGGCGGACCTGCAGCGTCTGGTCGTAGATCGGGGTGATGCACTCGACGCGGTTGGAGAGGTTGCGGTACATCCAGTCGGCCGAGCCAATGAAGTATTCGGCTTTGCCGTTGTTGTGGAAGTAGAAGATGCGCGAGTGTTCCAGGAAGCGGCCGATGACGCTGATAACGGATATGTTTTCACTCATTCCGGGTACGCCAGGACGCAGGCAGCAGAAACCGCGAACGATCAGGTCTATTTTGACGCCGGCCCGTGAAGCTTCGTAGAGCTTCAGGCAGACCTTGCGATCTTCGAGGCTGTTCATCTTGGCGATGATGCGCGGGCCCCCGCCCCCGGAAGTGGAGTCGTCCGCATTCCCGCCCTGTTTGCTCCAGAGTTTGGCGTATTCGATCTCGCGTTCGATCAATTCCATGAAGCGGCGGCGCATGTTGACCGGGGCGATCAGCAGATGGGGGAAGTCGCGCTTGATGCTGCGCCCGGTCAGGTGATGAAACAGTTCGACCAGGTCGCCGGTCAGGCGCGGGTCGGCGGTGAACAGGCCCAGGTCGGTGTAGAGCTGAGCGGTCTTTGGGTGATAGTTACCGGTGCCGACATGGGCATAGCAGCGCAGGCCAGAGGACTCACGGCGGACCACGAGGGCGGTCTTGGTGTGCGTCTTGAGCCCGACCAGGCCGTACACCACGTGAACCCCGGCTTTTTCCAGCGTCTGAGCGATCTGCACGTTGCGCTGCTCGTCGAAACGGGCCTTGAGTTCCACCAGGCACACCACCTGTTTGCCGCTCTCGGCGGCGCGGATCATCTGGCGGATGAACGGCGAATCGGGCTGGGTGCGATACAGCGTCAGCTTGATGGCAATCACGTCCGGGTCGCTGGCGGCGGCGCTGATGAAGCGCTCCACGCTGGCGGCGAACGATTCGTAGGGATGGTGCACCATCACGTCGCCGGTTCGGATGACGTTGAAAATGTTGGCGTCCTGATCAGCCAGGCGCGGCGGCAGCACCGGGGACCACGGCTTGTGCTTCAGGGCGGGCAGATTCACCTCGTGCACCGTCCACAGATCGGTGTAGTCCAACTCGGCCTTCATCTCGTAAACGTCTTGGTCCTCCAGGTCCAGTTCGTGCGTCAGCAAGCGCGCCATCGGGCGGGCTGGGTTGTTCTCAATCTCCAGGCGCACGGCCCGGGCGAAGCGGCGCTCGCGCAGCTCCTGCTCCACCATCTCCAGCAAATCCTCGGCATCGTCGTCATCACGCTCGACGTCGGCGTTGCGGCTGATGCGGAAGGGCTCGACCGCACGGATGTCCATGCCCTCGAACAGGTCCGCCAGGTTGTGACGGATCATTTCGCACAGGTTCACATAGCGCCATTGTCCGTTGAGCTGATCCGGGTTGACGCGAATCCAGCCGGGCAGAATCTCCGGCACTTTCACCCGGGCAAACTGCATCCTGCCGCCCCCGCCCCCGGAAGGGTCCTCGTCGTCCGATGCTGGAGTCGCCCCATCTTCCGGGGGCGGACGCAGCATCACGCCCAGCGAGGTGCTCAGGTTGCTGATGAACGGAAACGGATGACCCGGATCGAACGCCAGCGGCGTCAGCACGGGAAAAAGATTTTCGCGGAAATAGCGGCGGGCGAACTGTTGCTCGGCGTCGGCCAGCTCTTCCCAGCGCAGCAGGTGTACGCCGTGCACCGCCAGGGCGGGCTTGATCTGCTGCGTGTAGCAGTCCGCCTGCTGTTCGAGCATGGGCAGCACCGCGGCGCGGATGCGAACCAGTTGCTCCTGCGGCGTCAGGCCGTCGAGCGTGCGGGTCAATATCCCTGCCGCGATCTGCCGCTTGAGCCCGCCCACCCGCTTCTGGAAGAACTCATCGAGGTTGGAATTGAAGATGGCCAGGAACGCCACCCGCTCCAGCAGCGGCGTGCGCTCGTCCAGCGCTTCGTGCAGCACGCGGCGATTGAACTCCAGCCAGGTCAACTCGCGGTTGAGAAACGCCTCGGCGTCCGGTAGTTCGGTTTGGGTTTGGGCTTTGTCTTTGCTCATGGCACACCCCAGGCCGCGACCTCATGAATTGGCATCGACCGAATCGGTCGCCGGCGTCAGCGTGTGGCGGCCAGGCGCCACCACTTTAGCCAGTCGCGGGCGGTTTATGATAGGTCACCCGGTGGCTGGGTCCAGTGCGGGGCGTACAATCCATTTCATGCCCGAGTTGCCGGAAGTCGAAACGGTGCGTCTATCCTTGCAGAGCCTGGCCCTGGGGCGGGCGATTGTGCGGGTGACCATCCGTCGGCCGCAGGTGGTGCGCGGGGATGTGACACTGCTGCGGCGCGGCGGCCGCATCGTGCAACTGCTGCGCCACGGCAAGCAACTGGCGTTTGTTTATGACGACGGGCGCTGCGTGTGCGCGCACCTGGGAATGACCGGTTCGTTAACGGTGCGCTCACAATCGCGGAGTCAAAAACACGATCACGTGGTGTGGCATTTTGATGCCGGGGTCACTTCCGGGGGCGGGGGCGCGATGGTGTTCCGCGATCCGCGGCGGTTCGGCGGGCTGTGGGTGTTCGATGATGAGCAGCAGATGCGCCAAGCGCGCTGGGCGAAACTCGGCCCCGATGCCCTGGCGATCAGCGCCAGACATCTGCACGCGGGGTTGAGCAAACGAAGCTGCGCGATCAAGGCGGCTCTGCTCGATCAAACTCTGCTGGCCGGTGTGGGCAACATCTACGCCGACGAGGCCCTGTTCGCATCGTCCATTCACCCGACCACCCCCGGAAGGGATCTCACCTTGCAGCAGGTTCAGACACTGGTACGCCATCTGCGGCGGATCATGCGGCGGGCCATCGCCTTCCGAGGGTCGAGCAAACACACGTTCGTGGACGCCGACGGCAAGAAAGGCAACTACCAGAACAAGCACAAGGTCTACGATCGCGGCGGAAAGCGGTGCGTCAAGTGCAAGCAAACGCTCGATCGATTCACCTGCGGCGGGCGCACCACCGTGGCGTGTCCGCGCTGTCAGCCGCTGCCGGCCAGCACGTCTTTGAGGTCGAGTTGATCGAGCGACTCGGTGATGATGTCCGCGCCGAGCGAAGCGAAGTCCTGACCGCGCGTCATGTCCGTGGGATAAGCGATGGCGAACATGCCGGCCGCCTTGGCAGCGCGGATGCCGTTGGGTGAATCTTCGACGACCACACACTGACGTGGATCGATTTGCAAAGCACGGGCCGCGGCCAGGAACGGCTCGGGACCGGGCTTGTGCGCGCTGGTGTCTTCGCTGCAGATCACGGCCGCGAAATAGTCGATCAAGCCCAACCGGCACAGATGCTCATCGACCCAGCCGTGACCGGACCCCGACGCCACCGCCAGTGCCACATCCAGCCGTTTGGCTTGCTCCAGCCAGTCGGTGATGCCCGGCCGCGGCGGGCGGCCGTTCAGCGCGGCGCGAATCTGCACCAGGCGCTGGGCTTTGAGTTCGGCTCGATCGAAGATGCAACCGCAGAGCGCTTCCAGTTCCGCGTGAAAGTCGCGCTGATGCGCGGGCATGCCCAGCACGGTGATCCAGTTGTCCAGCGGCAGCGGATGGCCGTGCTTCTCGTACTGGCGGCGCCAGGATTCATAGATGGTCATCTCGGTGTCGAGGATGACGCCATCAAAGTCGAAGATGATCGCCCGGCCGCTCATGAGGCTGATGCGTGCAGGGCGTCGATGACGGCCTTGCGATCGGCAGCGCCAAACAGGGCCGAGGCGGTGACCATCACATCCACGCCGGCAGCCGCGGCCTCGCGGCAGGTCTGTGTGTTGATCCCGCCGTCGATCTGCAGGCGGATGCGCTCGCCGCGCCGCTGATCGACCCAGCGAGCCTTGTCCAGCACCTCGGGCATGAACGTCTGCCCGCTGCGCCCGGGATTGACGCTCATGATCAGCACCAGTTGCAGATCGTGCAGGTACGGCCCCAGGCACGCTTCCAGCACTTCCGGAGGCGTGGGCGGATTGACCACCATGCCGGCATCCATGCCCGCGGCATGAATCTCGTCGATCAGTTTCCGCGGGTCGTAGCCGTGCGTCTTGAAGGGCTTGCAGACTTCGACGTGGAATGAAAAGTGATTGGCCCCGGCCGCGGCGAAGCTGGCGATGTAGTCGCCGGGGTGCTCGACCATCAGGTGCGTGTCGAGATACGCCTGCGGCAGATGCTGGCGCAAGGCGCGGATCATGTCGGCGCCCATGGTCAGGTTGGGCACGAAGTGGCCGTCCATCACATCGATGTGCAGCAGGTCCGCGCCTTTGTCCAGCACATCTTTGCAGGAATCGATCATGTAGCCGAAGTCGGCCGAGAGAATGGACGCGGCGACCAGGGGCTGCGGCGGTATGTTCGTCAGGTCGAGCATACCGCACATTCTAGCGTTTCTCACATTGCGGCTTCGGCGGTATCCCGCGCGAAGCGAGATAAAAAAGCGATGATGTACAGACAAAGCCGTGCAGACGCGGGTCTATCTTATATGAGGACGGTGGCGCAGCCTTGCAGAACGACCGGCTCAGTGCGTTGGTTCAGAAAGAGCGCCGCCGGCTGATCGCGATCGCCATGCGGGTGCTACACGATGCGCATGATGCGGAAGATACCGTGCAGGACACGCTGGCAGCGGTGTGGCGCATCGAGCAGGAGCAACCGCCCAGGCGATTGCGGCCGTACGTGCACCGCGCGGTGCGGCTCAACGCCCTGAAGCGAAGAGCGCGACGGCGCACGCTTCAGGCTTTGACGGACCAGGCCGAGCCGGTCATGGAGCAGCAGCAGTCATGGGACATCGATCCGTTGACACTCGAACGCGCCCTGGATGGGTTGCCTGCCACACAGCAGGCGGTGCTGCGCATGAAATACTACACGGGCATGTCGTTTCGACAGATTGCACAGACCCTGTCAATCTCGATCAACACCGCAGCCAGCAGCGCTCGTTACGCGCTGAAAAATCTGCGCCGGGCGCTGGCTGAAAAACACGCCGACAACAGGAGCACTCGCCATGAGTAAAGATCGAAACGAAAAGCACAACGCCGTGGAATTCAATAAGGGCCTGTCCCGTCTCGGGATCATGGCCGGCGTGTTCCTGTTTGTCTGTTTGCCGCTGCTGGTGATGATCATCGGCCGGGAGATGGGCAGCGAGGCTCAGTCCGCCATCATCATCACCTCGATCATCATCGGCGGGGTCATCGTGGCCGTGGCTGTCTTCGTCGGCACCGTCATCCCCACAAGGATCAACGACAACAAGCCCGACGAAAAACCACCGCCGCACGACGCGCAGTGAATTCCCACGCTCGTGGAAGGGGGCGTTTCGCCAATCCGCCGTGCCGCTAAATGGCCGATTTATTTCTCGTCCAGGATGGCCACGGACTCGAACTTCTTACCCTCCAGCATCTCCAACGAAGCCCCGCCGCCAGTGGAGACGTGACTGACCTTGTCGGCATAGCCAAGCTGCTCGATGGCCGCGGCACTGTCGCCGCCGCCGATGATAGAGGTAGCGCTGCTGTCGGCGATGGCCTGGGCCACAGCCTTGGTGCCGGCATCGAAGGGCGGCATCTCGAAGACGCCCATCGGGCCGTTCCACACCACGGTCTTGGCTGCTTTGACCAGCGCGGCATACTTCACCGCCGTCTCGGGGCCGATGTCCAGGCCCTGGAAATCGTCGGGGATCTGGCCGGCGGGCACGACCTTCTTGTTGCAGTCGCCCTTGAAGTCGTCGCCGCAATGCGTGTCCACCGGCAGCACCAGCTTCTTGCCACCCTTTTCAATGAGTTGCTTGGCCAGGTCGATCTTGTCCGGCTCGACCAGCGATTTGCCGACCTTGCCGCCGCTGGCCAGGCTGAAGGTGTAGGCCATCGCGCCACCGATCAGCACCTGGTCGCAGATCGAAAGCAGGTTGTCGATGACGCTGATCTTGTCGCTGACTTTCGCCCCGCCGAGGATGGCCACGAACGGGCGGGCCGGCTTGGCCAGCGTGTCGGAGAGGTACTTGATTTCCTTTTCGACCAGGTAGCCGACGACCGCCGGCTTGCCCGCTTCCTTGATGGTTTTGGGCACCGCGTACATCGAAGCCTCGGTGCGGTGGCAGGTGCCGAAGGCATCGTTGCAGTAGGCATCGGCAAAGCCGGCCAGGGCTGAGACGTAAGCAGCGTCATCGCCCTTCTTTTCACCCTTGTTGAAACGCACGTTCTCCAGCACCAGCACTTGCCCGCCCCCGGAAGTGGATAGCGCCGCAACTTTGGCTTTGGCATCCGGCCCCACGGTGTCGGCCGCCATGATCACCGGCCTGCCCAGCAGCTTGCTCAAACCGTCAGCCGCGGGCTTGAGGCTGAACTTGGCGTCCGGCTCGCCCTTGGGTCGGCCCAGGTGCGACATAAGTATCACGCTGCCGCCGCCGTCGAGCACTTTCTTGATCGACGGGACCGCCATGCGGATGCGGCGATCGTCAGTGACGTGGCGATCGTCATCCAGCGGGACGTTGAAATCGACCCGCATGAGAACCTTTTTACCTTTGACATTGATATCGGCGATGGTTTTCTTGGCCACGGTCAAACTCCTTGGATGGTGGGACCGCGCATGATAATGCACGGCCGCACATCTTGCGAAATCAACCGCCGCCGAACAGGTCGTCGAACGAGTCGTCGATGAACTGGATAAGCCAGCCCTTGATGCCGACCGGGGGCGCATCACGTTCCAGCTTGCCGCGCCTGGCCAGGTCGCTGCGCACGACCCTGATCTCCTGCAACTCGCGCGCATCCAGCCAGATGCCGCGGCAGCGGGGACACATGTCGATCCTGGCCAGGGTCTGGGGATAGTCGAACTGGCGCATGAGTGTGCCGTCGCGCGGGCACGGCCGATCGCCTTCGGGCGCGTCCTTCGGCGCCGCCAGCCCGCGTGAGGCCACGCTCAGGGCACTCTCCAGATCGCCGCCATCGAACCAGCAGCCCTGGCAGCGCGGGCACAGGTACGCGGTCTGCTCGCTGTTGCGAAGTTTTCTTTCATCCAGCCAGCGCCCGCAGGCGGGGCACTTGGGGCTGCGTCGTGGTTCGTGTCTCATCACCAGCTCCCTGTCGCGCCGCCGCCACCGCTGAAACCGCCGCCGAAGCTGCCGCCGAAGCCGCCCGACGACCACCCGCCGCTGCTGCCCTGCCCGCTGCTCTGAGCCAGCTCCACCGTGACGCGCAACAGGCTGCGCAGCGCGAACAGCGTGAGCACGATCAGCAGGCCGATGGCGATCCACCCCCAGCCGCGTTTTCCGTGGCGGTAGAGGCTGATGCCGATCAGCGTGCACACCGCAATGATCGCCAGGTCGATCAGCAGCGAAGAACCGCTCATGCCGAAGACGCCGCCTCCGCTTGCGCCACTTGCGCCTGCACTTCCGGGGGCGGGGGCTGCGTTGGCGAAGGTCTGCATGATGCTGACCACACCTGCGGTAATGCCGCCGGCGTAGTCGTTGTTTTTGAATTGGGGAATGATGTCGCGCTGCATGATGGCGCTGGCCTGGCGGTCCATGCCCGAGCCGTAGCCGGCCCCAAGCTCGATGCGGGCCTTGCGATCGCCGACCGAAACCAGCAGCAGCACACCTTTGTTTTCCGGCATGTTGCCGATGTCCCAGGCGTCGAACAGGCCGCGAGCGAACGACTCGATGGAACCGGTCGCTGCACCGGGGTACTTGCTCATGGATGGGATGGTGACCACGGCGATTTCGGTGCCGGTCTTTTCCTCGACCTGCCACAGCCATTGCTCGATCTGCTCCTGCTCGCCGGCACTGAGCAGGCCGGCCAGGTCGGTGACATAACCAGCATCCGGCTGCGGATAGGGCGCCCCCGCAAGGGAAGCCGTGGTCGCCAACAGGCACAACAGGATCAGCAGCGGCTTAACCATCGGCCACCACCTCGTTGGATAGCTCGTTGACATCGTCAACCTGATGCGGGAAGTGCGTCGCCAGCGCGTCTCCCAGTTGCCTGATGCCCTCGATCAGCGCCTCGGCGGGCTTGCCCTGTCGGAATCGCTCGATCATGTCGTCGCACACAGCAGACCAGAATTCATCGCCGACGTGCTGGTGGATGCCCTGGTCGCCGTAGATCAGAAGCTCGCGATTGGCGGTGACCACCAGGATCATCACTGCGTTGCGTTCGGCCGTTTTGTCCAGGCCGTGTTTGCGAAAAAGTGCCCGCGCCTTGCGGCGCAGGTTGTCCCAGCAGTGACGCACAACGATGACCTTCAACTCGGCGCTGGTCCGCTGCTCGGCGGCGGTGACAGCCTGCTCGACGCGATGGCGTTGCTCGTCGTCGAGGAAGCGGCCGCCGTGATGGTCCAGCGCAGTCCCGGACATATTGGCTAGCGTACCGCGCCGGGTTGTCTCAACCAAGGCGATTGGGCATAGGATGTGTGCATGTCTGAGAAACCTGACCTTACGCAACGGATCGAGCAGCTTGGCGGCCAGATGTTCTGTTTCGGCCCGGCCGAGGCGGATGTGCAGATGGTGCGCGACTTTGGGGCTGGCGGCGCCGAATACGCAGCCGTCCGCCGCTTTGTGGGGCTGATGCACCTGCCGCAGCGCGGGTTGCTGCGCGTCACGGGGGCGGATCGGCAGGACTTTCTGCACCGAATGCTGACCCAGGACATCAACACCATGGCTGCCGGGACCAGCCGGCGCAGCTTCCAGCTTGACGAAAAGGGCCGCATCGTCGCCGATCTGATCGTGCATCACGGCGACACTTCCGGGGGGGATACCTGGCTGGACACCGATGTCTTCGACGTCGAGCCCCTGCGGCAGTTGCTGGACAAGCGGTTGTTCACCGAGGACGTCACGCTTGAAAACATCAGCGACCGGCGCACCTGCCTGGCGCTGATCGGCCCGGCGTCGGCTGCAGCGCTGACGGCGATCACGCAGGCGGGCGATCCGGCGACCATGGACGTCGGACAGCATCGGGCACAGAAACTGAATGACGATGAACACGCCTGGGCCTGTCGCTGGGACGATTGCGGCTCACCGGGCTTTCGCCTGTGGGTGAGGGCTGATTCGGCGCTGAAGGTGTACGACGCGCTGCTGGAAGCGATCGGCTACGAGCACGGCGCCGAGCCCGATGCCCAGTTCGCCTCGCGCCGCCGCCAGTCGCTGCGTGGTCGGCCGATCGGTTGGGACGCCTACAACACCGCCCGCATCGAGCAGCGGTCGCCGCTCTATCACATCGACTTCGGCCCCGATTCGCTGCCGGCCGAGACAGGCGTGCTGGAACAGGCGGTCAGTCACACCAAGGGTTGTTACCTCGGCCAGGAAATCGTGGCACGCATGCGCGATCGCGGCCACCCCCGGAAGATCACCGCGGCGATCAGCTTTGAGTCCGACCTGCTGCCCGTAGCTGGCGCGCAGTTGATGAAAGCGGAAACTGATTTTCAGGAAATCGTCGGCGGCCTGACCAGCAGCACGTTATCGCCGCTGCGGGGCAACCTGGCTATCGGTTTGGCCGTTGTAAAGTGGGGTTTTCACTTATCGGGCGTCAAAGTGGCGGCTTTCGCCGAAGGAAAACTTGTCCAGGGCGAAATTGAATCATTAAATCCATAGGGTACCCGCGGCCATTAAGAACCGATGTAATTGTCGGAAGCAAGATCCCGGGCATTCCCCCAAAGGGCGGTCATGATGGATATAAGTGGCTTCCAGATTTCTCATCAAGGTGACACGGTGGCGGTCGAGCCGCTGGAGCCGGTGGTCACCGCACCCCAGATGCGCGATATGGTGGCTGAGATCTGCCCGAAGATCGAAGACGGCCGGGCCGTCAACGTGGTCTTCGACATGTCGCACGTCGAGTACCTGGACTCCGCCTGCCTGGCCAAACTGTTCGCCCTGCTGTCACCGGTGCAGCACGCCAGCGGGCACATCGCCCTGGCCCAGTGCCAGCCCAACGTCGAGTTCCTGCTGCGCATGACGCGGCTGGACCTGCTGTTCGAGTTGACCGCCAGCGTGGACGAGGCGATGGCCCGGTTGCGGCAGTCAGCCTGAAACATCGTCGCTCTGTGCCGGTCGTGACGACTGGACAGACGGCAAACCTGCATAAATTGCCACTGGTCCCGGCCTCGCGCACACCGGCCGCGCCACATTGCCGATAACTTCAACGTCCGACAGGAGTGACCGGCGATGTTGCCCAGCGGTATCGAACTTGAGCAGGACGGCTCATGCGTGACGGTGCGTGTGCATCGCGCCGAGTTGTCGCACGACGACTTCCAGCAGGCTGTCGCCGAAGCCACCGAGCGCATGCGCTACGACAAGGCGCTGCACTTCATCTTCGACCTGGAAGCGGTGCTGTTCATGCCTTCCAGTTGCCTCAGCGAACTATTGTCGTTCCGCCAGGAAGTCGAGCACTGTCGCGGCCGCATCGCCCTGGTGCTCAAGGATGGCAACATCAACACGCTGCTGAAGATCACCCGACTCGACGAAGTGTTCGCCCTGTTCGACGATCTGCAGGAAGCGATCGGCACCCTCAGCGGCGCGGTCCGCTGACCATTCGGCGGAGGCCGCTTCAGCGGCCGTCTCTCTCTACCGCCCCTCCAGCAAACGCTGACCCAGAAACTCGCTGAGCTGCGGAATGGCATCGACCTTGTCGATCACCGCCTGGATGTCGTAGTCCAGACGCACGAACTGCACGCGGGTCATCTCGTCATCAAGGATGCAGTAGCTGGCCCGCGGATCGCGGTCGCGCGGCTGGCCCACGCTGCCCGGGTTGACGATGCACTTTTCGTCTTCAGTGAAACTGTACTTGCCGCCCAGGTCGGCCGGGGGATAGAAGTCCGGCTCGTCGGTGAACACGCCCACCACGTGCGTGTGCCCGCAGAAGGCACGCCACTGGATGCGATCGAAAATCTGGGCCATCTTCGACGGCGCGGTGATCACGTCGTCTGGGAAGATGTATTCGTTGATCGGCCGCCGCGGCGAGGCGTGAACCCAGAGCGCCCCTTCATCGTGACGCTTGATCTCCAGGTTGCCCAGGTACTCGAAACGCTGCCGCCGCAGTTGCTCGTCCGGCTCATCCTCGAACTGCCGCCGCGTCCAGAAACAAGCCTGCTCGGCGCTGAGGTTGAAGCTGGTTGGCTCGTACAGCACCGCGAAGTCGTGATTGCCCATCAGGGCCCATTGGCAGCGCTGCCGCACCAGGTCCAGGCACTCCAGCGGGTTGGGGCCGTAACCGATGATGTCGCCCAGGCAGACGATTTTCTGGATGCCCCGCCGGTCGATGTCCGCCAGCACCACCTGCAGGGCGTCAACGTTGGCGTGGATGTCGGAAATGATCGCCGTGGGCATGGGCCAGAGTATAACGAGGAGGCCTGAGCGGTGAGGCTTGAGGCTTGAGTGGTAAGGCGCCTAACCAAGGGCGGCTCACAACCACAGTCTCAAGCCTCAAGCCCCAAGCCCCAAGCCTTCCCCACCCCCCGCTCGCATCGGCGAACCGCGCCGGGTAATCTGTTTCCATGCCCGAAGGCCGGCCGCGCATTCTTATTGTTCGACCCTCGGCCCTCGGCGACGTCGCCCGCACCACGCCCGTGCTGGTCAGCCTGCGAAGAGCGTACCCCGACGCTCACATCGACTGGCTGATCAACGAGCCGTTCGCCGACGCCGTGCGTCACCACCCCGACCTCAACGGCGTCGTCTGTTTTCCCCGCCGCCGGCTCAGCTACTTCGGCCTGTCGCCGCGAGCCACCATCGAAGGCCTGCGCTTCGCCCGCACGCTTCGTCGTAACCACTACGATCTGGTCATCGATTGCCAGGGCCTGTTCCGCTCGGGATTGTTTGCCTGGCTGACCCGCGCCCCGCAGCGCGTGGGATTTGCTGATGCTCGCGAGCTGGGGCACTTTGCCTATACCCAGCGTGTGTTCGTGCCCGCCCATGCTGTGCACACCGTCGATCGCACGTTGCACCTGGTGGCGGACATGGGCCACAAGATTGTTGCCGACATGAAGCTGTACGTGGGCGAGCAGGACCGCGCCTGGCTCGAACAGTTCATCGCTGAAAACAAATTGACCGATCGAGGTTACGCCTGCATCGCACCCACCGCCCGCTGGGGTTGCAAGCGCTGGCCGATCGAACGCTACACCAGCCTGGCCCGCAAACTGCTGACCGAGCGCGTGGCCGGCGATCACCTGATCGTGCTGGCCGCCCCCGACGAGCGCGACGCCACGCGGGCGCTGCTGGAGAACCTGCGCCAAATGCGGCGCAAGGACGACGTGTCGGTGGCCGACCGCGCCCTGGCGCCGACCACAACGGTGGGACAGATGATGGCCCTGCTCTCGCGCTGCAACCTGCTGGTCGCCAACGACTCAGCCGCCCTGCACCTGGCCGTCGGTTTTGATCGCCGCATCGTGGCGATCTTCGGCCCCACCGATCCCGCAGCCGTGGGGCCCTATCGCCGCGAGTCGTCCGTCATCCAGCCGCCGCAGATCGATCCCCAGGAACTGGCCGACTACCGCAGCCAACTGGACGACGACTCGATCATCCGCCGCATCGAACTGGACGCCGTCTGGCAGAAGGTTCTGCAGGCCATGGCCCGCGATTGATCCCCCGCCACACTCGCGCCCCACACAAACCTTGTGCCCCACCGCACCAACTTCCACATCACCTCCCGCGATCATCTCGATATGCCGTGATGAGCTGGGCGGCGTGGCGACGAGGTCGCCGGGGGCGTCGGCAACGTTGATCCCAAGTTTGTGTGTCATGCTCATCAGCCTCCGCCGGCGGCGGACCATTGGCGGCGGGCGTCGTCGATCAGTTGCTGCATCGACTCGGGCATGGGTGAATCTTCCCAGCGCCGGCGCAGGGCCTGCTCGTGCTTTTCGATCAACACGCCCGCGCGGTCGAGGCCGAGGGCCCGCTGGTTGGCGTCCAACTCCGGCAGATGCTGCAAGGCAAACCACACGGCCTGCAGCATGATCAGGTCGGCCACCGAGTCTCGCAGTTTCTTGCCGTCACCCTCGCGCGGCAGCGCCGCCGCGCTGCGGGCGAACTGTACCCACCGCCCCAACAGAACGGACCATGTCAGCTTGTCGATCGACTCGTTCACTGCTGATCAGTGTAGCGGGCAGAGAAAGAACCACAGATTTCGCAGATTACTCAGATTTCGAAAAGGCAACCGCGGATGAATGCAGATAAACGCGGATGAGTTTTTGCCACGGATGAACACGGAGGGGCACGGATCAAACAAAAGAATTGAACTGCATCCGTGTCACTCCGTGTTCATCCGTGGCTGATTGTGATTTTTATATCCGCGCTGATCTGCGTTTCATGTGCGTTCATCCGCGGGTTGCTTCTTCTCTCAGTCATACTCGCTGCGCCGTACAATTCGGCCTTCGCGGGCACTGCGGTGCAGGGCGTCCATCTTGATCATGTAGCGGTTAGCCTCAGCAAAGCTGTTGCTGAAGCCGTGACCGCTTTTGCCGCGCACGGCGTCGATGAAATCCGTTTCCACGCGCCAGGTGCGCTGCAGGTCGGCGGGCACGTCGAGGGGCTTGCCGTCGATACTCAATGTGGAGGCCAGAAAGTCCCAGGTGAGCGAGGCCCTGGAGCCGATCAGTTCCAGCATCATGCGTTTGGGGCCGCGGTGCAGGCCGCTGTGGATTTCGACGAAGGGGCAGCCAGCTGCGAGGCGACCATGGATCGTGACCTGTTGCGGGATGCGGATGGCATAGGGATTGCCGTTCTCATCCGGCTTAGTGGCGATGGGCGTGTCGCGACGCGCTGGTGCCAGTGCAGCGGGCCGAGGCAACTGTCATCAAAAGCTTCGATGCGCACCAGACGGAGTTCGCCCAGTGCGCCGTCGGCCAGCAGCTTCTTGACGTTAGGCTCGAAGGGCATGCGCATGGGCGGCGGACAGACCTGGTTAACCATGTCGCGGCAAGCGGCGGCGGCATCAACCATGGCCCGCGCCTCATCCAGCGTCGCAGCCATGCGAGCCTGACAGAACACGTGCATACCCGCATCGAGCGCAGTGATGGACATCTCAGCGTGGGTGTAGGGCCAGGTGCCGATGAGCACCGCGTCGATATCGTCGCGCTGCACGAGCGCCCGCCAGTCGCTCTCGATGTCAGCGAAGCCGAACTGCTCAGCCATGCGGCAACGGCTCTGCGGGCTGCGGTTGCAGACAACGGACAATTTCACCCCTGCCATATCACGCAGAGCGGGCAGGTGACGGTCGCGGCAAATGGCGCCGGCCCCGATGACGCCGAGGTGGACGATTTGCGTGGTTGTCATGTCGGATTTTCCGGGGACATTTTTTTATTTGAATGAACAGCCACATGGCGTAGCGGCGCTGGAGAATTTAGATTGATTATCGTATATGTGTTTATTTGTCAGGTTATTGCCATCTGCCCCACCCATATACAGGTGCTATACAGGCATTTTCATGATAATTTACGGTTTGTTGCGACCGAATGTTTTTGGGTATGAGACCACTTGCAATGGCGTTTTCGCTGGATATCATACTGGTGGATTCGGGATTTATCTCGGTCCAAACAACTTTGCCCCCGGAAGGGCTCGGCTTGGCTTCGGCCTTGCCGGGCCTTTTTTCATGCAGGCGGGCTAGCGCACCCCGGCCAGGCGAGCAAGGTGGTTTTGCAGTTGTATGCGCCTGATTTGTCGCAGCGCGCCGCAGATCTGAGAAAATCGCGACAGGTGGGCAACCCGGTGCCGCGCGCAAATGCCGCATCCGGCCTGGCCATGCCGCGCCGTGTTTGAGGCAGCATTGGAACGCCGGTACAATGCTGCACAACCGTTATTGCAGCCCTTCTTGGAGAAGGCACATGAAGCAGCGGACCCGTCCGTGTCTTGTGGCCGGCCTCGTATTATTCGCGATTGCCTCGGTGTCAAGTGTCCTGGCCCAGGATGCCGCGGAGTTGAACCAGCACAAGGCCCTGGCTTCGGTCAAGGCAACGCTGCATGACGGCAAGGTGCTCGTGACCTTCAATCGTGATGGGCACTACGCCGATCCGAAATACAACCCGCTGTTTCAGAAGCTGCGCATCTATCGCAAACTGATCCCGTTCACCTTCGGCAATGACAAGTGGGAAGCGCTGCGCAACCTGACCCGCAGCGATCAGGACGTCATCTATGAAGGGTCGATCCGCCAGGACGGACAGCAGTTCACCTACATTGATGACACGGCAGCCATCGGCAACGTGTACGCCTACTGGGCCGGTCCCGTGCAGGGCGCAGCGACCGGTTCATCATCAGTCAAGGTGCGCGATCCGCAGGTCTGGTGGACCGCCGAGCGCATCGCCACCGAGGCGGCCGCCCTTCACAAAGACTTCCCCGACCTGGTGGACGTGGAGGTCATCGGCAAGACGCATGAAGAGCGCAACCTGCTGGGCATCACCGCCGGGCGCGGCAGCAAGCGACTGGCTCTGATCGGGGCGCTGCACGCCGGCGAGTCCGGGCCGGAATTAATTCTGCACATCATCCGCCAGTTGCTGAGCAAACACCCTGAGCTGTTCGACGACGTATCGATCGTGGCCATTGCCTGCGTCAACCAGGACCGTCGCCAGGCCCAGGCGGAGGGCGTCGCGCCTTATCTGCGCACCAATCCCAAGGGCATCGATCTGAACCGCAACTATCCGGCCGACTGGGAGATCCCCAGCTATCTCTACGGCGGCGACAGCAGCAAGCCCGGCGGCAGCACCTATCGCGGACCCGAGGCCGCCAGCGAGCCGGAGACCAAAGCGGTGATTGCCTTTCTCGAAGCGCATCGCCCGATGGTGCTTCTGAGTTATCACCACGTGGCCAGCGTCAGCGGCCGCTGCCTGTGGGGCCCGCAGTTGGCCGCCGGGGACGAAGCCTACGTCGAGCGCTGCCGCCGCGTTTACGACGCCTTCACCGAGGGCTACAAGAGCGTCGAAGGCCCGGTCGAGAACGAAAAAGACAGCTACCTGGTCTTCAAGGCCATGCCCGGTTCGCTGCCCAACTACTGCTACCGGCAGTTGGACATCCCCGGCTTCGACGTCGAGAGCCACTGGGTTGCGTCGCTGGAGCCGTCACTGACCGACCACACCACCATCGAGCTGCTGAACGAAAATCGTGCGATGCACGAAGCGGCCATTCTGAATCTGCTGCAATTACTGCGTTGAACCAAGGCTGTCTGGGAGAAGCACATGAACAAAGTTGCGATCACGTGCCTGATCATGATGTGGATGGTCGTCGCATCATCGCCACCGGCGCGATCGGAGGAACAACCCGCGGATGCGGCATACGTCGCCCAGCACAAACAGTTCATCTTCCTGCGGGCGCGGGTCGAAGATGGCAACGTCTCTCTCACGTTCATGCGCGGCCCGTGGTACGACGACAAGGATCAGCCGCTGTTCGAGCACGTGCGCATCTATCGCCGGCAGGTGGACTTTCTGTTCGGCAAGGATCGCGACGAGTATTTCCACGGCCTGACCTGTAGCGATGACGACCTGATCCACGAAGGCCCCGTGCAGGTCAACGTCAAGCGCAGTTTCCGTTGGGTGGATGAAAACGTGACGGTGGGCGCGACCTATGCCTACTGGGTGGGCCTGCCGGGCGGCGCGCCCAACGGGCCGGTGGGCGTGCGGGTGCGCGATCCGCGCGTATGGTGGCCGATGGACAAAGTCGCCGCGGCGACCCGCAAACTGCAGGAGGATTTCCCCGACATGATGAAGGTGGCGGTCGCCGGGCGCACGCTGCAGGGGCGGGACATCTGGGGCTTGACGGTGGGCGATTCGGACAAGCGCGTGGCTTTGATCGGCGCGGTTCACGCATCGGAGGCCGGGCCGGAGCTGATTCTTTATGCGGTGCGCGACCTGCTGGAAAATCATCGCGAGATTTTCGACGACGTGTCGATCGTCGCCATCCCCTGCGTGAACCTCGACGAGCGGCAGCACGCGGTCGAGGGCGTGCCCTGGTATCTGCGCCGCAACATGATCTCCGTCGATCTGAACCGCAACTTCCCCGGCGACTGGGAGAAGGAAAGCTTCATGTACGGCGGATCGTCAGCCGATCCGGATTCGGGCACCTATCGCGGCCCCTATCCCGTCAGCGAGCCGGAGACGCAGGCGGTCGTATCTTTTCTGAAAAACCATCCGCCGACGGTCGTGCTCAGCTACCATCACCTGTGCAGCGTGGCCGGTTACTGCCTGTGGGCGCCTGCCGCCGCCGCCGAGGACGCTGAGTACATTCAGCGCTGCCGCGAAGTTTTTGACGCCTACGCCCGTGGCTACGTGCGGCCGGATGATCCAGCAGACGATCACGATTACCTGCGCATCAAGACCACGCCCGGCTCGCTGCCCACATGGTCCTATCGCCAGTTCAACGCGCCCGGCTTCGACGTCGAACGACACAGCCCCGACGCGCTCGCGTCCTCGCTGACTGATCAAGTCACTCCCGAGCAACTGCTGGACAACCAGCAGCGCCACGTCGCGGCCATCCTCAGCCTGATGCAGTCGCTGCGATGAATGCCCCGCGACCGGGCCACGGTTATGATGAAGTCATGACGCCTTCGGGCCAACCCCTGCTGACCGCGCGCGGCGTGAGCAAGCATTTCGGCGGAGTCGTGGCGCTGGATGATGTGAGCCTCGATGTCTTCGGCGGCGAAGTGCACGCCCTGATGGGTGAAAACGGCGCGGGCAAAAGCACGCTGGGCAAAGTCCTGGCCGGCGCTCTGCCCCCCACCGCCGCCCGCCTGACCATCGATGGCAAGCCGGTCAGCATTCGCAACCCCCTCGACGCCCAGCGCCTCGGCGTGACCATCATCTTCCAGGAACTGGACCTGTTCGCTCATCTGTCGATTGCCGAGAACATCGCCATCGGCAACCTGCGCTACCAGGAGCGATTCGCAGTCAGCTACCGGGCCATGGCCCAGTTCGCGCGGCCGGCCTTGTCGCGGGTGGGTTTGTCTGAGCTCTCGCCGCACACGCCCGTGCACAGCCTGTCCGTGGCACAGCAGCAACTGGTCGCCATCGCCCGCGCTCTTTCCATGAACGCCCGGGTGATCGTGTTCGACGAATCGACCAGCGCGTTGACCGATGAAGCGGTCGAGCGTTTGTTTGCGGTGATTGATCAGCTTCGCCGCGACGGGGTGGCGTGTCTGTACGTGACGCACAAGATGGACGAGGTGTTTCGCATCTGCGATCGCATCACCGTGCTGCGCGACGGCCGCTACGTCGGCACCCGCCCGGCGAAACAGACCGACATGGCGGAACTGGTGCGCATGATGATCGGCCACGACGTGCGCAGCGACGCCCATGCGGCCGCCTGCGCCACGGATCGCCCGCTGCTCTCGATCAATAACCTGCGCACGGCCGGACTGCGCGATGTGTCGCTGCAAGTTGCCGCCGGCGAAGTGGTGGGACTGGCTGGCCTGGTGGGCGCGGGGCGCGGCGAGGTCGGCCGGGCGCTCTTTGGTCTTGACCCCATCCTCGGCGGGCAGATGACGCTCAAGGGTCAGCCCTATCGGCCCCACACCCCGCGGCAGGCCATGAAGCGCGGCGTCGCACTGCTACCGCGCGATCGCAAGGCCGAGGGCCTGATGATGCAGATGAGCGTACGCGAGAACGCCTCGATTGCCGTGCTCGACAGTTTGAATAATCTCGGCTGGATTCGCCGGCGGCGCGAAGCGCAGCAGACCGATCACGTCGGCCGCCAGACGCGCCTCAAGGCGGCCGCTCCGCAGGCGGTCGTTTCTTCACTGAGCGGCGGCAACCAGCAGAAGGTGCTGATCGGACGCTGGTTGCTGCGCGAGGCGGATCTGTATTTCCTCGATGACCCCACGCGTGGCGTGGACATCGGGGCCAAGGAGGATATTTACGCCATCATCGAAGACCTGGCCCGCCGCGGCAAGGCCGTTTTGATGGTCAGCAGCGAGTTGCCCGAGCTTCTGCGCTGCTGCGATCGCGTGGTGGTGCTCAACGAAGGGCGCGTCGCAGCCGATTTCGATGCCCGGCGAACCACGCAGGAGCAGGTGCTGACCCACGCCACCAGCGCCGCCGCAGGTCATGCCCGGCCCCAGGCAGGTTGAGGAACGCATCCGATGAAACAGTGGTTGACCAATTTCCTCACACATCGCCGCGACCTGGTGCAGTCGCTGATCGTGCTGGCGATTCTGTTCACCTTCGCGGTCATCTTCAGCCCGCGCACGCGCGGTGAATACACCTACAACCTGTTCGGGCTTTCCTGCACTGTCGAGCACTGGCCGATCTTTCTGAAGATTGAAAACCTCACCGACCTGCTGCGGGCCAACAGTCCCGTGGCCATCATCGCACTGGGCATGACCTTCGTCATCCTCACCGGCGGCATCGACCTGAGCGTCGGCAGCACCATTGCTCTGTCCGCAGTCGTCTGCGCCACCCTGCTTGTCGAGCAGCAGACCTCGATGGCGACAGCGATGATCGCAAGCATGGTGGCCGGCGGCCTGGTGGGGCTGGTCAACGGCGGGTTGATCGCCCTGCTGCGCATTCAGCCGTTCATCATCACCCTGGCGACCATGATCGGCATCCGCGGTTTAGCTCGCCTGGTGGTCAACAATGAGCAGATCGGCCTGGTGGGTGGACAGTCGGATTCAGCGATCCACTTCGCCCACATCATGTCACAGAAGTCGGTGGTCATCGGCGCGTTCCTGCTTCTGGCGATCGCGTTCGGATTGCTGCTGTGGGGCACGGTGTTAGGGCGCTATGTGCGGGCAATGGGTGACAACGCCCGCGCTGCGCAGTACGCCGGCCTGCCCACCCGCCGCGTGCTGGCGGCTGTGTACACACTCACCGGCCTACTGGCGGGCGTCGCCGGTGTGTTCACCTGTGCCCGCACCAACAACGGCAATCCCAACGAAGGCATCGCCGCCGAGCTGAGCGTCATCGCCGTGGTCGTCATCGGCGGCACCTCCTTGGCCGGCGGGCGCGGCAGCGTCACCGGCACCGTCATCGGCGCATTGGTCATCGCGATCCTCACCAACATCCTCGGCCTGAACAACGTGGACGCCAACGTGCAGTCGATGATCATGGCTCTGGTCATCATCCTGGCGGTGGTCGCTCAGACGATTTCCCTCGGCGCCGTCACCCGCTGGTGGCGGCAGTGGCGCGGCAGCACGACAAACTGATACGCTATTACCCGGCAACGGGTCATTTAACAGGGAGATGCAACATGCAACGAGGGTTGATCACGGCTGCGGTCCTGGCGGTTTCGCTCTGTCTGGTCGGTTGCGGCAAAACGGAAAGCGGCAACGCCCCGGCAGGCGCATCCGGCGAACAGGCAGCCAAATACCTGGTGATCTTCAGCCAATGCAACAATGCCGAGCCCTACCGCGCCGAACAGAACAAGCAGTTCGCCGCGGCCTTCGCCCGGTATCCGCAGGTCGTGTTCGTCATCACCGACGGCCAAGCCGATGCCGCCAAACAGATCAGCCAGATTGAAAACGCCATCCAGCGCCAGCCCGACCTGCTGATCGTCGCGCCCCTCGAGCGCAACTCGCTCACCGCCGTGATGGGCAAGGCCATGGAGGCGGGCATTCCCACGATCTGCCTCGAGCGAGACATCGCTCAACCGAATTACACCACTTTCATCAGTTGCGACAACGTCGAGATCGGCCGCATGGCTGGTCGTTTCATTGTGGAGCAGTTGACCAAAAAGAACGGCTCACCCAAGGGCCGCGTCGTCGAGTTGACCGGCATGAAAGGCGTCAAGGCGGCCGGCGATCGCCACGACGGCGCTTACGAAATCCTCGACAAGTATCCCGAAATCGAAACCGTCTTCAGCGGCACCGGCAACTGGTTCCAGAACGAAGCCATGACCCGCATGGAGGAAGCCTACAACGCCACCGAAGGTCGCATCGACGTGGTCTATGGCCACAACGACCCGATGGCCTACGGCGCGTACCTGGTGGTCAAGGAGAAGAATCCCGAGCTGGCCAAACAGGTGATCTTCGTCGGCGTGGACGGCCTGCCCGACGAGGGACAGGAATACGTGCGCAAGGGCTACCTCAGCGCCACCTTCATCTATCCGCTGTGCGTGGACAAAGCGGTCGAGGTGGGTATGAAGATCCTGGAGGACAAAGACTTCAAGCCCAAGACGACGTACATCCTGCCCTCCGCTGCTGTGACGCCCGAAACACTAGCCGCGAAAACGGATTAAACCGCCAAGACGCCAAGATCGCCAAGAAGGAATGCAGGAACCGCAGATTACACAGATTGCGCAGATTCAAACCGTCTTCATCTGCGTCATCAGCGCAATCTATGGTTACATAATTCTGGCCATTGATCTTGGCGCTCTTGGCGTCTTGGCGGTTCAACTTCTGTCCAGTTGGTTAGAATGCTCGCATGACCAGCGCGGGGGATGAACAATTTGGGATGTCGTTCGATGAGCAGGGCCGCCTGACCAGCGAGACGCCCTGCATCAAGTGTGGCTACAACCTGCGCACCATCCACCGCGACGCCGCCTGCCCCGAATGCGGCACCGCCGTCGGCCGCACCATCTATGGCAACCGCCTGCGCTACTGCGATCCCAGGTGGCTCAAGCACATCTGGGAGGGGTTGAACCTGTTTGCTTAGTCCGCGCTGTTTCTGGCACTGGCGGCGGTGATAGGAACGGTGTTGGACATCCAGGACATGCCGCTGATTGTATTTGTGCTGCCGCAGGCTGCCGCGATCGGGCTGTTGATCTATGGTTTTATCAAAGCAACGCGGCCGGATCCGAGCCGCATCGATCGTGTGTCGCCCTTCAGCGCCCGGTGCTTGGCGCGGGGGACGTGGGTTGTCGCCTTGGGATTGTTTCTGGTGCTGATGTTTGTGTTTTTGCTGCGCGAGGGTTGGGGGCTAGAGTTGGATTTCGTACAGCAGGCGATGGAGTGGTGTTCGTGGACCATGATGCTGTGCTTGCTGGCGGGCGCGTTCTTTTTGCTGCGGCACGCGGCCACGTTGGCGGCTCGTTTGCCGCGCAAGATGCTGGCGGCTGCGATCTATTTCGCCATGGTGATACTGGCATTGCTCGTCGGCTTAACTTTGCTGGTTACAAATGAATGGATATGGGATTGGCTCGAACAAATGCCATTCTTTAGAAGTAGATTTCTTCTTCGCTATATTATGGAGGATTGTATCCTTTATATGTTGTTGCCGGGTCAAATGTTGCTGCTGATTGTGATCAGTATCTGGTACTGGTGGGCCCTGAGCCGGGCGGCGAAGTTCGCGTGGACCACGTGGGCGAAACGCAATCATGATTGATCGGCAGTGGCCGACCCGGTGTGTCGGTTTGAACCGCCAAGACGCCAAGAGCGCCAAGGATTTGACCGCAAAAAGGCGCAAGAGGCGCAAAAAGGATGCCCCCGACATCTATTTTCTATTTGCGACTTCTGCGACTTTTTGCGGCTATTTCTTTGCTTGATGTATTTCTTGGCGCTCCTGGCGTCCTGGCGGTTCAACCTCTGTTACTCGCAGCGCCAGGTTTCGCCGGGTTTCATCGCTTTGACCCGCACGCCCTGGGGAGCGAAGTCGCGGATGTCCTGGGCCAGTTTGGGATAAGTTTTCCAGTGGATCGGAATGGCGACCGGTGCGGCGACGTACTCGGCGGCGATCTTCGCCAGAGCCGGCGTCATGGTGTAGCGGCCGCCGCAGGGCAGACACGCGACGTCGGGTTTGGCGATCTGGCCGATGAGCTTCATGTCGCTGAACAGCGCCGTGTCGCCGGCATGATAGATGCACTTGTCGCCCATGCGGATGACCAGGCCGCAGGCGAGGCCCATGTAGCGACCTTCATAGCTGGAGGAATGGATGGCGGGCGTGAAGGCGATCGATCCGAAGGGCAGTTCGATGCGGCCGCCGGGGTTGCCCGCATCCGTCTTGTCGATGCCCTGTTCGTTGAGGTAGTTGCAGACTTCGTAAGGCGCGATGACGGTGGCCTTGCAGCGGCGGGCGATGGGGATCGTGTCGCCGAGGTGGTCGCCGTGGCCGTGGGTCAGGGCGATGTAGTGGCAGTAGATTTCCTCCTGCTTCTGCACCGCCACGGGGTTGCCGGTCAGGTAAGGATCGACCGCGAGGGTGAGTGTGCCGTCGGAAAAGAGGAAGCCGGAGTGTCCGAGATAGGTGATGTCCAGGGGCATGGATTCACGTTGTTTTGGATTTACTCTGTCTGAAGAGGTGGGCCGGGTTCGATCAACACGACGCATTCTTTCGCCAAGGCTCTTTGTACAGATCGAGGTTTGGGACCGAATACTTCTGCATGAGAGGGATCCTCAGGCCGAGGATGCCGGTAAATGCCTTGTCCATGTTTACGCGCAACACTTGCTTTGAAGGAAGCGAGTCCACAACCAGCATAATTGGCCAAAACATCTCGCTCGTCGCCTCCCGAGTTTCGTACCAATTCAGCAAGATGCACCGACATGCCACTGCCATCGCTTGAATCGGTGAAGGCGGCAGATGAAACCTTCATTCTGCCAATGTTTTTATCTGGAACCCACCATTCTGGCCTGATCCTACGCCACAGATCCCAGCCATCCTTGACAGTTGGATCGTCCTGGTACGAAACCACAGGCAGTTCTCCCGGATCAACCCCTACTCCTACGAGCAAGATCGCGGAGGCGATTGCCCAAGCCAGTAACATCACCTTTTAGCTCAAGATCTTCCTCTATATTTGTGGCGGAGTCCCGAAAGTAAATATGCGAAGGCCCGTAGGGCTTTATCTCAATTTCCATATCGATACCCAGTTCATGCCACTCGAGTTGAATATCTCCATTGCTTGTGGGAACAACAGAGGGCGTAGGGAGACCGTCGGGGCCAAGTTCTAAAAGCACAAGAAGCGACTCACGCATTACGTCACGTGATATCTTCTTTGCGCCGTAGCTATCCCAATTGGTAGGTAGCTTCGCAATGGAAGCAAGGTTCTTGAAAACCGATTCTAACCACACAGGAGGAGAGCCTTGGCCAGAAGCAATAACGACAGATCCTTTAAGAGTATTTGGTTCTTGATAATAATAGATACTCCGGCGATCAATTATTAGGTCACTTTCACTCTCGTGAAGCGGGGGTGGCGCGGGGGTAACATCTTTCTCGGTAAGTTGATCTAGGATTGGGGATTCTACTGACGATGTAGTTGTCATTGTTTTCTTCCCCATGCGTCGTGCATTGCCGGCGTGGTAATAGCCGTAAATCCCCTGACAATAGAATTGTGTCCTTGGTCCATGAAATCAAGGCAATCCCGCGGCGATTGGTCGCCTGGATACCCTCTAACCGTAAGTTTCAACTCGAACAGTGGCTCAGCATTGTCGCGTGTGAACACGGGCTTCATTGAGACGTGAAGCCGCCCCCGGGGAATACCTGTGGGAGAGGGCAGAATATAGTTAATTGAGAACGTTACGTTCTCGGGGGTGTTCGGTAGACCGGTTGCGTGTTGACTGTGCGACCAAAAGTTGAATACCTTTTCCACCTGGCCGTGGTGCTCCCAAACGCCATGTCGTTCAATATGATTTACATACGTGATTTCACATTGGTTGGGTGTGACGTTGCCTAGGTTTTCTTCCTCTACGAAGGAGCAGAACTCACGCAAGGCTAGTTCAAATTTTGGCCGAATCGTCTCATAGTGCGGATATTCCCCACGGGTCTTGCGCCAGTTGTAGGCGATACGGTTGGTTTGTATCTGGATAAGCCCTCCTGATTCGTCATTTAGCATCCATAAACGCGGCAACGGGGGGGGTTCAAGCATCTCCAGCTTGACTACAGGACGGGATGAACTTCGTACACCAAATCGCTCTGTGGAGATATTAAGGGGTGGGTGAATTTCTGTCCGTGGGAATTGTGATCTGTACTTTTTCTGCCAAAGTAATCCAAAATGTGGCAGAGAAAACTCGATCAACTCATCGAATTGCACCGAAAGAACAACCTCGACAAGTGGCGGATGATTGTAGTCTGGTAGATCCCGCGGCATCTGTTTTCTTACGTCCACTCATGTGGGGTGGTTCAGAACAAGCCTCTTTATCGTCCAGATTCTTGCGATTTCATGAGTTACGTCAAGGGGGATCAGCTCAGTCGATCCAGGGCCAGTTCGTGGGCTTCGTGGTAGCGCTTGCCGAGGTTGTGCCAGTCGAAGTGCTCGCTGAAGGATTCGGCACTGTTGCGCAGGGCGATGCGTTCGCGGCGGGAGAGCTGGCAATAGCGGAACAGGCGGTCGGTCAACTGGTTGGCGGCATCGTTGAAGTCGCGGCCGCGGCGGCGAATGACATAGACGCCGCGCTCGTCGTGGTTGGCCACCAGGCTGGTCAGGTAGGACCCGAAGCCGGACAGATCGCTGGTGATCGCGGGCACGCCCAGGGCCACCGCCTCCAGCGGGGTATAGCCCCACGGCTCGTAGTAGCTGGGGAACACGCCCAGGTGGCAGCCGCGCACGAACTGGTCGTAGTCCATGCTGAACAGCGGATTGGTCAGCGTGATAAAGTCGGGGTGATAGATGATCTTGACCGGGTCGTCGCGGCCGTTGAACAGGGCGCAGGCCCGCAACTGGCGCAGGATCGCATCGTTGGCGTCGTCCTGCAGATCATGGGTGACGATGGGGGGCAGGCTTTCGCGCCGCCAGGCCAGCATGGTGCGGCGCAGGCGCAGCCGCCAGTAGTCATCGACCAGCGTGTTCAGGTCGGGAATGTGCCCGGCCGCAGCCTCGTAGAATAGACGGTCGCCGATCTTGCTCTTGATGGTGTCAGCCGCCTCGCGCAATTCGTTGAGCATGGCGTTGGATTGCAGGGCCGCGACGTTGATCGAGCGATAAGGGGCCCGGGTGATGATGAAGAAGACGACGTTGACCGCGGCCCCGGCCTCCTTGAGCCGATGGTTGAGCCGGGCCAGCGATTCGATGGTCAGGTCCAGGCCTTTGTTGCGGTACTCGTAGCGCCCGCTGGTGAACATGTAGAGCGTCTGCTCGAGATCGAAGTTGTAGCTGGGGAAGAAGTGGCCGATGGTGAACTGGTGAATTTTTGCCTTGTATTCGTTGTGCAGGTTCTGGAACTGGTGGGTGGCGGTGAATCGCTCGATGTTCAGCCCGTTGGGCAGCAGCACGTCGGGGTGGCGCCCCAGCAGGTGCTTGCACTCCTCAGCAGTGATGTCGCTGACGGTGGTGAACACATGCGAGCCGTGGGCGGCCGAGCGCTCGATGCGATGCTGGGCCTCGACGTTGTAGTGGTGGGCCTCGGCGTCGGCGTTGAAAAAGGGCAGATGGTCGTAAAACAGCGGGTTGTGCGTCGCCAGGTAGCGCCCCAGCAGCGTGGCGTGCGTGGTGAACACGATCGAGCCCGGCCAGTTCTCCTTGCGCAGCATGGGCACCGCGGCCCCGGCCATCCATTCGTGGAAGTGCGCCACCAGCTTGCGCCGCCGCGCCTCGGTCTGGCCCAGCATCGACAGGAACATCCGCACGCACTCGCCGAACATCACCACGTCGTTGACCAGCGAATCGTCGGCTGGCGTGGGGATGCTGTGGTCGGCATACAGGCGATACTTGACCTCGTGCAGCACTCGCTGAGCATGCCAGCCCTCCAGCAGCACCACGTGCGGCCGACCGCTGACCAGCCAGCGACCGTAGTGGGCGTAGAAGCCCATGTCGCGCATCTGCTGCACCGCCTGGCCGATCGGCCCGACCAGCGGGGCCGCCTCGAACTCCACCTGGGCCGCGTGATGGTTGTACGGCCCGATCAGGCAATAGCGACTGCCCCAACGGGCCACCATGCTCGGCACCTTGGAGCGCAGCACGGTGTAAATCCCGCCCAACTGGTTGCACACTTCCCACGACACTTCCAGCAGCAGCGGCTCGGCCAGACGCCGGCCCGAACTCTGCGCATCGTCCGCGGGCGCCGGCGGCGGCTCGACGGCGGGCACCGGCGGCAGCGGCGGCAACCCCGGTGCGGCCGGCGGCAGCGATTCGGACGCGGATTTCTTGGGCGTGCGCTCGCGGTGACGGCGGGGGATCGAACTGCCTGTCTTTTTTCTCGCCATGGGCGGGCCTTCAATACCAATCCGGGCCTCGATTGTACAGAGAATGGAAGGCATGGGGGATGAGGCTTGAGACTTGAGGCGCGGAAATCGAACCAACGATCTATTCCGGCGCCTCAAGTCTCAAGCCTCATCCCCCACCCCTCACCTCTCACCCCTCAAGCCTCACCCCTTCCCGCTATCATGTCCACCATGACTACCCACGCACGTTATGTCATGTTGGCTGCGGCTGTCGCATTGGTCGGCGGCTGCCGGGGGCCGTTGGATATGGCTCCCGAACAGGAACTGCGCCAGTCGCTGATCGAATCGCACCGCCGACAGTTGCAGGCGATTCCCGATGCCCCCACGGTCGAACTGAACCGCGAGCCCTCGGACGTGGAAGCGGAATTGTCCGACGAGCGCCGAGCGGAGCTGGATCGCATCAGCGGGCTGGCAGCCTACGCCGATCAGCCGGTCGAGCTGGGCGACGATCTGATGGGCCGCACGGACGAGCGCGTGGTGCAGTTGTCGCTGCAGCGCGTGATGCAGTTGGCTGTGGAGCACAACCTGGACCTGCGCGTGGCCCGCTTGCGCCCCGCCATCGCCGACAGCCAGGTCGTCCAGGCCGAGGCTGCCTTCGACGCCACCTTCTTCACCGAGGCCGGCTGGCAGAAATTGGATACGCCCCAACCGGCCGGCATCATCCCCGGCGTCGGCGGCAACAAACAGGATGAAAACCTCAGCGTCACCACCGGCATCAACAAACGCCTGATCAGCGGCGGCAGCATCGAGGCGGCCACCAACTTCAACCGCTACGACAGCACGACCAGCTTCTTCGGTGTCAGCCACTACTACGACAGCGATGTCACCCTCAGCCTCGCTCAGCCGCTGCTGCGCAACTTCGGCAGCGACGTGAACCGGGCCGAAATCGTCCTGGCTCGCAGCGCCCGAGAGAGCGAGGCCCAGGCCCTGCGCGGCCAACTGCTCGACTTGCTGGCCCAGACCGAGCAGGCCTACTGGGACCTGGTCTTCGCCCGCCATCAACTGCTGGTGCAGAAGCGACTGCACGAGCGCACCGTTGATGACCGCGATCGGCTCAGCAAGCGCGCGGACTTCGATGTCACCCCCGTGCAGATCACCGAAGCCAACAGCTTCGTGGAGCTGCGCCGCGGCGATGTGATCCGCGCCCGCCAACTGGTGCGCGACGCCTCCGACAAACTCAAGCGCCTCATCAACGCACCCGACTTGCCCGTGGCCGATGAAACCCTGATCGTGCCCGTGGAGACGCCGGTGGAAGACCCCGTGCAGTTCAACCTGCTGGACGCGGTGACCACC
Source organism: Phycisphaeraceae bacterium (assembly GCA_020849625.1). Taxonomy (GTDB): domain Bacteria; phylum Planctomycetota; class Phycisphaerae; order Phycisphaerales; family Phycisphaeraceae; genus JADLFV01. The sequence goes on along the minus strand of JADLFV010000050.1, from coordinate 23,308 downwards.
GCCCTCCGCCAGCGCCCCGAAATGCAGCAGGCCCTCCTGGCCATCAAAGACGCTTCCGTCCGTCAGCGCGTGGCCGACAACTTGCGCCTGCCGGAGTTGACCCTCTCAGCCGCCGTGGGATTCAACGGCCTGTCAACCGGCAGCGGAGACGATTCCTACGACAATCTCTCCGAGGCCGACTTCATCGACTACATCCTCAGCGCCAGGTTTTCTATGCCCATCGGCAACCGCGGCCCGCAGGCTCAGTATCAGCAGACCCGCCTGCAGCGACAGTCGGCCGTGCTCGACTATCAGCGCCTGGCCGAGGACGTGGTGCTGGCGGTCAAGACCGCCCTGCGCACCGTGCGGACCAACTACGAGTTGATCGGCTCCGCCCGCGCCGCCCGCCGCGCTGCGGCCGACAGTTTGCGCGCCATCGAAGAACAGGAAGCCGCCGGCATCGCCCTGACCCCCGAATTCCTGCTCGACCTCAAACTCAGCACCCAGCAGCGCCTGGCCGACGCCGAAATCCAGGAAGTCGCCGCCCTCCGCGACTACAACAGCGCCATCGCCGAACTCTACCGCACCACCGGCACCCTGCTCGACCGCAACGGCATCACCTTCGACGCCGGCGCGGCGGAGTGATCGAACGGGGCGGGATCAACATCTCAAGCGGCAAACGGATTGAACCGCCAAGACGCCAAGAGCGCCAAGGAAGCAACAAGACAGGAACCGCAGATTTCACGGATTACGCAGATTCAGACCCTCTTAATTTGCGTCATCTGCGCAATCTGTGGTTACATAATTCTGGCCATTTATCTTGGCGCTCTTGGCGTCTTGGCGGTCAACGAGCGGATCAATCAGATAGCCGCCGCCCTGATGAAGCAGGCGGTCAAGCAGTACGAAGCCACCGGGCAGAAAAAGCGCCGGTTCCTGTGCTTCGCTTACCAGGTTGAATCGTGGGACCGCTCTTGCGCCGTGGTGGCCAAGGCCGAGTGCCACGCCCAGGGCACGAATCCGCGCCGCATTGTGATTGAACGACCCGGCGAGACGATCGTCAGCGCCGCTGACGGCCAACGCCAGAACGGCGATGACATCCGGCGCGGCGAAAGCGATCAGCGCATGGATGAACTCAAAAATGGCCTGCTCATGGACCGGCTAATACGGATCACGATAAATCCTCGTGCGATCCTCACCATTAGCCCCCGGCTCTGCCGGGGGTATCCCCGGGCAAAGCCCGGGGCTAACAGGAGAATGGACGCACAAGTTACATATGGAATCCGTATTAGTTGCCATCGCGTCGTGGCCAACTTCTTCCGCTTTCTGCCGCACACCGCCGCCTACAACCTGTTCAACGCCGCGCGGCGCCATCATCGGTTGCCCCGGGCGCTGCGCCGCAGCCAGCCCTGCACCTGGCGCCCGCATCTGATCAAGGCGGCCGCCGTCGTGATCCAGACCACCCGCCGCGCTTCGAGTGACAAAACCACCGGCTCGCGCCGCATCAATCCCCGCGCCCGCGCATGGCGTTGTTCATACACCCCCACCGGCGGCGGCTTCCTGTAATCCCCCTCCACGTGCTCCCGATGATCCCGCGTGCGAAACCCCCGCCCATCACCCGGCAGCCACGTCCCGTACGTGTTGCTCATCAAGTGATACCACCCATTCCACGCCGCCATACCACCCCTCCTTTCCGCAAGCCGAAGCCCACGGATTCAATCCGTGGGTTTCTTCCCTTGCCGCTCCCGCTCCCACTGCTCGATAATGGGTCGCAGGGCATTTGGAACACCCACGAGGCGCTGATCGAGCTTTTCCAGTAACGACTGAAATGCTTCAGCGCATTTTTGAATTGGTGGTTCTTCGCCATCTTCCCACTTAGCCAACGTATGGCTGAACAATATCGTGTATTTGGTTGACTGACGTTTTGACTTGAGTCCAAACTCATTTGGATCTGCGGTCAGACGATCGATGAGCTGACGCCGCTGTATCTGATCGTTGAATTCACCTACCTCAATAGCTAACCGGCATAAGCCTTGCCACATATTGACGTACACGATCAAAGGCCTATCTGAACGTATTGCATACTGTTTGAGGTCATTGAACAATGCTTCCCAGCAGCGAGGCAACAAGAATAGCCAGCGTACAGTACTGCGTAGTACTACCCAGTCCGCATGTTGTTGCGCTATTGCGGCAAGCTGATGTATGACTTCGCCATCGCCAGCCCCGGCCTTTTCCCAAATCAACCGCAGAACCTGCCGATGATTCTTGTAAATCGTCTGGCACAGTTCCTCAATCTTCTCGTCATCCATAAACCGGCTCCCGATCATGCGCAGATAGTGGTCCAGAAACGTCCGCACGTCGTCGCCCATCTGGTCGCCGGAGGCTGCGCGCACTTTGCTCAGCACGCGGTGCAGGTCGGCGTAGCTGTAAACCGTCCAGTCGTCCTCGCTTGGCTCGTCTCCCTCGCGGGTCAGATAAACAAACTGCCGCTGCTCGTGTTTGGCTAAATCCGGGATTTCCGTGATGATCTTTTGGTAGCGGGCCAGTTGGTTTGTGTGTTCGCTGCTGTAGATTTTGTTTTCGATCGCAATGACGAAGCTGGGGTCGTCGCAGGTGATCAACAGGTCGATGTGGTTCCATTCACGGCGGACCTGCACGCCGCGCAGCTCGCCGCCGTCGAGTTGGATCGGGCTGAACAGGCGTTGTTCTGGGTCGGTCTGGCGCAGCAGGTCCATCAGCACCGCCTTGAGGAACAGCCCGCCCAGGCCGTGCGATTCGTTGGGATCCAGCAGCCAGGCTAGAAAATTACTGTGACGAATTTCGTTGTTGACAATGCCCAAGGCGTCGAAGATGCTGAATCGGCCGATGCGCTCTTCCAGTTGCAGCAGTTCGTCGTTATCGACGACGAAGCATTCCAGCGCGGCCAAGTACTCGTTGGCGGGAGGATCCCCCATAATGCCCCCAGTATATCACCGCGCCTTGTACCGCAATATCCGCAGCGCGTTAAGCACGACCACCACCGTCGAGCCCTCGTGCAGCAGCACCGCGATGGAGATCGGGGCGCCGCCCAGCGCGGCGATGGGAGAGACGATGGCGATCACGCCCAGGGCGATCACCAGGTTCTGCACGATGATGCGGCGGCTGAAGCGGGAGACGCCGATCGCTTCGCCCATGCGGTGAAGGTCGCGGCCGAGCACCACGATGTCGGCGGTCTCCATCGCGACATCCGAACCCGATCCGCCGATGGCGATGCCGACGGTGGCGTTGGCCAATGCGGGCGCATCATTCACACCGTCGCCGACCATGGCCACGCGCTTGTGCTGGGCGTCAAGCTCGCGCACCTTGTCCAGCTTCTGCTCGGGCAGCAGGTCGGACATCTGTTCGTCGATGCCCACGCGTTTGGCTACAGCTTCGGCGGTGCGGGCGTTGTCGCCGGTGAGCATGATGGTGTGACGGATGCCCAGCGCATGAAGCTGCTCGATCATCTCGCGTACGCCTTCGCGCGGCTCATCTGCCAGTGCGATCAGGCCCAGCGTCTTGTCGTCCTCGCTCATGGCCACCACGGTTTTGCCCTGTTTTTCCAGCTCAATTGCTTCGGACAAACCATCGGCATTTCGTCCGAGACGCAGGGTGCGGCCATCGACGTTGCCCAGGATACCGTGGCCGGGCGTCTGCTCGATGTCGTCCGCCTGGCGTTGGATCAGGCCGCGCCCTTCGGCGGCCTCGACGATGGCGATGGCCAAAGGGTGACGGCTGCCGCGCTCCACGGCCGCAGCTAACTCCAGCAGTTCGTTTTCATCGATCGCATCATCGAGCGACACAACGTCGGTCACCTGCGGTTTGCCGACGGTCAATGTGCCGGTCTTGTCGAAGGCGATGGCGCGCACGCGGCCGAGATTTTCCAGGTGGATACCGCCCTTGACCAGCACGCCGCCCCGCGCGGCCCGCGCGATGCCGCTGAGCACGGCCGCGGGTGTGCCGATGGCCAAAGCGCACGGAGACGCGGCGGTGAGAAACGCCATGGCCTGATAGAACCAGCCGGCCCAGTTGTTGTTGTGCTCGCGGGCTGGCTCGAAACCAAGCAGCGGCGGCAGCACGGCCAGCAGAGCCGTCGCCACCACCACGCCCGGGACGTACCACTGTTCGACTTTGTCGGTGAAGGCCTGCGTGGGGCTCTTGGTTGACTGGGCGTGTTCGACCATGCGAATGAGCTTGCTCAGCGTGTTGTCCTGCGTGCGCTTGAGCACTTCGACTTCGATGGCGCCGTTGCCGTTGAGCGTGCCGGCGAACACCTCGTCGCCGACGGTTTTCTCCAGCGGCACCGATTCGCCGGTGATGGGCGACTGATCGATGGCGCTGTCGCCGCGGGTGATGCGGCCGTCGGCGGGCAGTTGCTGGCCTGGCGCCACGAACACGTGATCGCCGATGCGCAGTTCCTCGACATCGACCTCGCGGCGTCGGCCGTCGGTTTCGATGAGCATGGCCGTGCGCGGCGCGAGTTTGGTCAGCGCCTGGATGGCACTGCGGGCCCGCTGCATGGCCAGGTGTTCGCCCGCTCCGCCCAGCGAGAAGAGAAACAGCAGCATCGCACCTTCTTCGTAATGGCCCAGCGAGGCCGCGCCGAATGCAGCCAGGAACATCAGCACATCAATGTCCAGGCGGAAGCGCATCAGCGTGCGCACGGTGTCCTGCACGGGGAAGAAACCGCCGCAGACGTAACTGATCGCCAGCAGCGCCACTCGCAGGGCTTCCGGCCCACCATTGACGTGCACCAGGAATCCCGCCAGCAGGAACAGGCCCGCCAGCACCGCCATCACGAAATCGGTCTGGGCCAGGGCCTGACGCCACCAGCGCGGCTGAGGCAGTTGCAGCGTCGCGGCCGGCGCTTCGCGCGGATGGTGCGATTCAGGCGACACATCCGGGGCCATTCCCGGGGGCGGCTCGTCCACGCGCTGCACACCCAGCAATTCTAGCTCCTGCTCGATGCGCTCGAGCGTACACTGCAAGGTGTCGTACTCGAGGCGCACCGTCCCTGAAGCGGCATTGGCCACGCATCGCACACCCGGAAGCTGCTGCACCGCGCGGCGGATGGTGCGTTCATCCTGGGCCGAGCCGATGCCGGTGACGCTCAGCACCACGTGATCGAGCGTCGGGGCGAAGCAACTGCCGGCTGTCTTGAGGTAGCCGTTGACCTGCTCTAGCGAAATCTGATCGGCGTCGTAGTCCAGGTCGAGAAACGCGCCGCCATCATCCGGCGCCATCACCACCGCCGCCCGCCGAATGCCCGGCCGCCGCGACAGCCGCTCCTGGATGCACGGCCCACAGGTGCGCCGCTGCATTGCGTCCGGCGGCAAGGTGATGGGCAATCGAATGGAGCGATCGGTCACGGAACGTTTCCTGTCGGTGCGGTGTTCTCCCCACCCGGCGTGGCCACCGGAGCTAAACCGTTTAGCCGCCGCGGCCACGCGGCGCTGCATGTTCTCAATCCACCGGCACGGACGGCGAAGCTTGCGCCTTGGCGGCGGCGGTGATCTTGAGCATGCGATCCAGGGCGATGTTGGCCCAGTGGCTTGTCGCGCGCTCGACCTTGATCTGGTTGACCACGCGCCCCGCAGCCAGTTCGTCCAGCACCCAGAGCAGGTGCGGCAAATCGATGCGGTACATCGTGGTGCACAGGCACTGGCACTGCGACAAAATGCGCACCTGCACGTCGCGCTTGTTGGCACGCTCCGCTACGCGATTGACCAGGTGCACCTCGGTGCCGATCGCCCAGCGCGAGCCGGGCTTTGCATTTTCGACCGCCGCGATGATCTGCTCGGTCGAGCCGGTGGAGTCCGCTTTCTGGCACACTTCGTAGGCGCACTCGGGATGGCACATCACGTGCACGTCCGGCCACTCGGCGCGGGCCTGGTCCACGTGCTCGGGACGAAACAGCTTGTGAACCGAGCAGTGCCCCTTCCACAGCAGAAACGTGACGTCGTTGATCGTCTGCTCGTCCAATCCGCCGCGGCCGTCGGGGTCGTGTGGGTCCCACACGGCCGTCTGCGTGATCACGTCGTAACCCATCATGGCTGCGGTGTTGCGCCCCAGGTGCTGATCGGGCATGAACAGAATCTTGATTTCTTCCCCTTCGCGCAGCGGTTGCGTGCCGCCGGCCAGGGCCCACTCGAAAATGCGCTGACAATTGCTCGACGTGCACACCGCGCCGCCGTGCTCGCCGCAGAAGGCCTTGATCGCGGCCGTGCAGTTCATGTAACAGATGGGAATCACGCGGCCCCGGAAGTTAGACTTTTCAAACGATTGATGTATCGCGTCCCACGCATCGAGCACCTGCTCGTGGTCAGCCATGTCCGCCATGGAGCAGCCGGCCCCCAGGTCGGGCAGGATCACGCTCACATCCTCCGGCGCCAGCACGTCGGCGCTCTCGGCCATGAAGTGGACACCGCAGAAGATTACGTATTTGGCGCCGGTCTGTCGCACGCGCTCGGCGGCAAGTTGGCTGAGTTTGAAGCTGTCGCCGGTGAAGTCGGCGAAGGCGATGACCTCATCCTGTTGATAGTGGTGGCCGAGGATGATCACTTGATCGCCAAGGTGCTTGCGCCGCGCGGTGATGGCGCTGATGAGCTGTTCCTCGCTCATTTCATGGTATTTGGGGGCTAATGGGGGCTGCCAGAGCATGGGGGAATTATAGTCACATGGCAGATGGAAGATGGCAGATGGCAAATGGTAAGGAAAAACAAGATACATCTGCCATTTGCCATCTGCCATCTTCCATTTTCAATCATCCCGTCCCCGACAGCCTGCGCACAGTCTGATCAAACCCGCTGACCATGTGCTGCAGGATGCCCCAGACGATCAGGCAGTAGCCGGCGGCGGCGATGCACGCAGCGATCAGCAGCAGCACTCGCGTACCGAACTCGTTGCCGGCAAACTCCGCCACGCAGTTCCACGGATCGACTATCATCAGCAACCCGCTGACCGGACTGAATGCGTTGACCAGCGGCCCGATGATCGGCAGGTTCGCGGCTGTGTTGTACCCGCAGAATCCCATCAGCAAAACGAGCACGCTGACCACCGCCAATGTCGGGATCACCGCCCCCAGCACGCCGCGCGCTTTCAGCGACCAGTTCATCCCCATCATCACGCACAGCGACACGAACGGCAGCAGCAGCAGCAACATCAGCAGCGGCGACTCGTACAACACCAGTGGCGTCCAGCGCTGCACGTAACTGGCTCCGCTGGGCATGCCCACCACCGACCCGGCCGTGTCCCACTGCATCATCTGCGCGATCGCAACATAGACGCTGACCATCAGCAGCGAAACCACCGGCGTGGCGATCAGCGCGCCCAGGAAGCTGACCAGCCCCCGCAGCTTACCCCAGATGTATTGCTTGGGCGACACCGGCGTCGTCAGCATCAGGTCCAGTGTGCCATCCTCGCGCTCCTTGCTCACGCAGCCGGCACTCATGTAGATCGCCACCAGCCCGATCACTGCCATCTGCACCAGCAGCATCCAGGTCAGCAGCGCCCGGAAGCTCTCGGTGGCGGTGGTCTTGTTGGGCAAGGTCGGCAGTGCGTTCATGTGGTGCAGCAACAGCAACACCGCGGTCGCCAGCAGACCCACGGCCGTGAACGACCAGCGGGCGGTGAACCCCACCCCGCCCCCGCCGCGGGTGTGCGCCTCGCGCCAGGCGATCGGGTTGCTCCACACCGAGCGGGCCGGCCAACCTTCGCCGCGCACCGGGCCGATGTGAATCTGCTTCTGCATCCACGTCAGCATCACCGCGCCGCTGCTGCTGAGGTAACGCAGCATCAACGCGCTGGCGACCAGCATCAGCACCGTGGCGGCGATGCTCAGCATCGAAAACGCAGCGAACGGCCGACCCAGGTAAAACGCCACCACCCCCGGAAGGTGTCCAAGTGTTTCGGGCGCGGGCGGGTGGTAGGTGGCCGTGCGCATGGTCGATTCGAGCACCAGCAGCGGATGGATCGGCGTCAGCCAGGTCGTAGTCCCCGCGCTGTAGGGCTGAAGCAGCCAGCGATCGAACAGGTACGCACCGACCAGGTAACCGGCCATGCCGATGACGAACGCGAACACCGCCTTGCGTCCGCCGGCTCGGAACACCGACAGCGTCACCGCCGCTGCGCCCATGAACATGGCTGTCTCGGCCGCCACCGCGAAGCTGATGAACACCGACTTCATCGGCACGCCGCCGAAGATCAGCAGCACCGCGAACAGCGGCAATCCGCTGGCCAGCAACGTCAACACGAAAAACAACCGACCCAGGTATGAGCCGAGCACGATCTGCAGATTGCTCAGCGGCGTGGTCAGCAGGATTTCCATGGTCTGGCCGGCCCGCTCCTGGGCGATGGCGGTGGCCATGAACAGCGGCGCCAGCAGGCAGATCAATATGACCTGCGTGTAGCTGATCCAGCGGAACAGGTCCGAGCCGCTCTTGGCCAGATCGACCAGGCTCACCTCGCCGCTCATGCCTTGCCCGGCCAGCAGTCCCACCAGCATCAGCATCACCATGGCCCCCAGGTAACCCAGCCGGGCCCACAGGTGGCGCAGGTGGCGCGATCCATTGTGCACCACGCGCAACACCATCGGGTTGCCCACGCCCAGTCGCCACAGGTAATGCCACAGCACGCCCATCGCACAATAGGATAATCAAAGCCGCAGCCCGAGGAGCGAATCACAAACTTCCTGACGCAGAAAGCCGAGGGCTGAGGAGCCACGCGACGAAGCCCCGGATATCGCCCCGATTCCCAACCGACACCCACCCCTGCCGTACATCGCGCCATCCGACGCTTCGCTCCGCTCAGCTTTCGGCGTCACCCGGTATCATGTCCAGCGTGTTCATTCTCAAAGCCAACAACCTGGTCAAGACCTACTCCGGCCGCACCGTGGTCAATCACGTGTCATTCGACGTGGCGGAGGGCGAGATTGTCGGCCTACTCGGTCGCAACGGGGCCGGCAAAACCACCAGCTTCCGCATGACCATCGGCATGATCAGCCCCGAGGACGGCTCGGTCATCTTCAACGGCCAGGATGTCACCCGACTGCCCATGTACCAACGCGCCCAGCGCGGCATGGGCTACCTGTCGCAGGAACCGTCCATCTTCCAGCGGCTGACCGTCGAACAAAACCTGATGGCCATCCTCGAAACCCGCCCCCTCTCCCGCGCTGATCGCCGCCAGCGGGCCGACCAACTGCTCGAACAGTTCGGGCTGACCACCATCCGCCGCCAACAGGCCCGACTCTGCTCCGGCGGTGAAAAACGCAAACTCGAAATCGCCCGCGCCCTGGTCTGCCAGCCGCTGCTGATCCTGCTCGATGAGCCTTTCAGCGGCGTCGATCCCGTGGCCGTGGAGGATCTTCAACGCGAGGTCCGCCGCCTGCGCCGCGAGGGCATCGCCATCCTCGTCACCGACCACAACGTGCAGCGCACCCTGGAAGTCGTCGATCGGGCCTACGTCATCTTCGAGGGCACCGTCTTCGCCGAGGGCACGCCCAGGCAGATCATCAACAACGACCAGGTGCGCAAGCTCTACCTCGGCTCGACTTTCAAAGGCGACGAGTTCGGGTAACCCCCGGAAGCGCCGCTCTTGGAAGATGCGCCCCGAAGCCCGCGGATTCAATCCGTGGGCTTCCCTCGCTTCCCGGGATCACACAATCTCCAACGCATCCCTTGAGGGCAGCGCCGGGAACTTCCCCGTCGGCAACTGCTGATACCAGTACGCCACCGACGCGATGTCATCCTGCAGGGGCAGATATCGCTTGTCTTGCCGCCAGCCCAGCGCCTGCATGGTCACCGTGATGTCACGCTGGAAGCGAACCGGATCGGTGATGTGCCAGCGATACATGTCGAAGCGCTGCTGCGAGTGGTACGTCCCGTCCGGCTGCGACACGCGGGGCAGGCCGCAGTAGGCGGTGGTGAACTGGCAGTATTTCCTGATCGCCCGATCCTCGAAGTTGTACGAGCCGCAGAAGTAATCCTCGGTACCCGTACCGCAGATGGTGGGGAACGCATCGCCGCCATGCTCCGCGACATCGTTTCCTTTGGGTATGTCGCCATCGAGGTAAAACTTGATTTCGCCTTCACCCCACCAGCCGTTGTTGTTCACGCCCCAGCTCATGGCGGTGCCCACGTAATGTCCCGACCCACGCACGCCGTCGAGAATGGTGTACACCCGCTTGAACAGCAGCGGATTCACCCGCCGAAATTGAGCGTGGAAATACGCCGCGTCCACCGGCACGTCATTGAGCGCGTAGTTCACCTGGTAATACAGCACCATCGGCCGGGTATCCAGATTCTCCAGCGTGATCCGACACCGCCCCCGGAAGGGCATGGGCCAATAGCAATTAAAAGCACTTCCGGGGTTCACGCACACCGCCAGCGAATTGATCTGGCGAAAGTCATCGCGATGTCCGAATCCACTGGCGAAGAAGTCGCCCACCGGGCACTCGACGCTCGGTTGCTCCTGGTCGTCCCAGTAGAAGCGCAGGATGTTGAACCGCCACACGCCCGTCGGCGTCATCCAGATCTGCTGAATCGCACCCGGCCCTTCAATGTTGGCCACTTCAAACGTCTGCCCGCCCTCGATCGTCACGCACGGCCGCACCTTCCAGCCGCGTCCCAGTCCCTTTGACGGTTGATGGTTCTCATCCACCGCCCGCCCGCCGCCGCCTTTTGCGCCGTCGGGGTTCTCCGGGCTGATCGAGCGCGTCTGTGCGTTCGACAGCAGCGACAGGTTCGACAGGTTGACGCACAGGCCATTGAAGTTGGGCATGGGTGCTTGCCTCGCGATTGAAGCGCACCATGATAACCATCCCCCCATGCTGCTGAAATATGGAATTCAGAATCGCAAGCGCCTTAGCACCGGCGGCGCAGCAGCAGCGATCCACCGGTCGCCAGCAGCGCCAGCGATGCCGGCTCGGGCGCGATGTCCAGCGGCGCGTAGGAACCGCTGAGGAAGATTTCTTCCGAGCCGTTGCTCAGCACACTCATGCTGACGTTGAACAGCAGTACGTCGCTGTCGTTGAGGTTGAACGGATTGATGCCGGTGAAGATGGCGTAATCGGCAAAGCCCGCGCCCTGGCTGTTGACGGGGATGTTGGCAGCGGGCTGCGGGCTCAGGTTGGCGATGACCGACCCACCGCTGTAAACCTGGTTGATCGCCGCTTGCGTGGCGCTGGACACGTCGCCGAGCGGACTGGGATTGCTCTGGATGCTGGTGGGATTGAGGATCACGTCCAGCTTGGCCAGCGTGTTGTTCGGTTCGCCGCCGCCCGTCTCATTGAGGTCCAGCATGAGCATGATCTGGTTGATGCTGCCCGGGGCGAAGTTGAGGTTGTAGTAAGCTTTCAAATCACCAGCCGTGGTGACGTAGGACTCGGCAAAGGAAGCGGTGTCCGCTCCGCCGGCATGAGGCAGCGTGTTGTTGCCGTTGTCGCCATTGAACGCGCCGGAGGTGTTCTGAATTTCCGAGCCGGAATACGTGAACATTCGCAGGTCGAGCGTGCCGTTGCCCGAGCCGGTCACGCCCTGGGGAATGGCCACGATGTCCGCCGTCCCAATGACCGCAGCCCGAGCCGGGCTTGTCGCCATACCCGCCGTCGCCAGGATCATTGCCGCCATCGCCGCCTCAGTGTGCTTGCTGAACTGATTAAACACAATCAACTCCTCACGCTTGATGCACCGTGTGGCGCATGATTCCATCGCGTGCTCCGGCTACACATCGCCGAAGCGCCGCGACATTCGATCACTCGTGAAGGATCAGCCCGATACGTTCGCACAGGATATTGACGACACACCTGATGGCGTTAGTGCCAAATCCATGCGAACGGTTTCTGGGCAGGCTCCTTCCTCTCCAGTCCTGCCGGACTTCGATGCCTTCGATACTACCCCGCGCCAATCACAAAAACCACAATCATGCGAAAAAGATCACGCACATCTCAGCGACAATGCCTTACCTGCGCCATCTGTTTTACCCAGACTCGCGCGCGCGGTGATCAAAAGTCCGATAAACTGTTGCGATCGTTGCATGATTGTTCCGCGCTGATCGAGTGCGTCAGATCGCACGACGGCAGTGAAAGCTCGATGAGTTGACGCTCGGACCGATGAAATCGGATATGCGCACATCAATAGCCGTCATTCATAGAAGCCGGGGAGCTACGCCTCGCCGGACGTCGCAAAAGTCGCTGACTATCGACTGACAGTCAACGAGATCAGCCTGATGCTATACCTGCTTGCTGGCGCATACTCATCGTCAAACCACGGAGCGCGTCCCATGAAACGCCGTAGCCTTCACAGAAATCGCGCCGCCATGGCGGTCTGCGGCTTCGCCGTCGTGGAGTGGGTTCTCTTCGAGTTCGTACGAACGCCATATCGTCCGCCTCAGGACATGACGACGCTCCTGGGTACGGAAAAGTATGCGGTCATAACAGGTATGCTGGTCCTGGCGCTGTTCGGTTCTGGGCTGTTCTTGTGGTGGATCCTGCGCTCAACCTGGACCAGGCGCGATGTCGCCACGATTGCAATTCTTGTGATAGTCCTGATTGTCGCGGGCTCGATCGTGATTGTTGCCCCCCCATGGTCAGTAACACCATTCCAATTGTTGTTACGGTGACCATGATGCTCACACACGCTTCCGGCGAGGCGTAGCTCGCCGGCTGTGTGGGAGAGTCCAAGCGGAACCAACATCGTCAGGTGTGGGCCGGATTCAGCGGCGGGGGGGTTGATACGATGTGCGGCGCATGGACTGGTCTTTTCTACTTCAGATTCTGATCCTGCTGGGCGCCGCGGTAGTTCTGGGTGCGGTGGCGGAGCGGCTGCGGCAGAGCGCGATCGTGGGGTACCTGCTGGCGGGCATGGCGGTGGCGCCGTGGATTCCGTCGCGGGACCTGGTGGCGGGACTGGCGGACCTGGGCGTGGCCCTGCTGCTGTTTTCCATCGGGCTGGAGTTCAGTTGGCAAAGGCTCAAGCGGCTGGGCGGCGCCGCGCTGCTGGGCGGATTGTTTCAGATCACGCTGACCCTGCTGGGTTTCGCGGCTGTGGTCTTCGGGCTGCGCAGCAGCGTGGGCGCCGCGGTTGTCGTGGGTGCGGCGGCTGCGCTGTCCAGCACGGCGGTGGTGCTGCGCACGCTGGCGGCCCGCGGCGAGATCGACTCGGTGCACGGGCGCATGAGCCTGGGCATCCTGCTGCTGCAGGACATCGCGGTGGTGCCGTTGGTGCTGCTGATCGACTCGCTCGCCCCCCCCGCCCCCGGAAGTGGTGAAGCGGCTGGTGCGGCGTCGATCGTGCTGGTGCTGTTGAAGGAGCTTCTCTTCGCCGCGGTGCTGGTGGGGGCGTTCATTCTGGCCGCCCGTTACGTGCTGCCGCGGATCACGCGCTCGCGCTCGGTGATGGGCAACCGGGAGCTTCCGATCCTGCTGGCGGTGGTGATGGCGCTGGGTTCGGCATGGGTGTCGAACGAGTTGGGGCTGAGCCCGGCGTTAGGGTCGTTCCTGGCGGGTGTGATCATCGGTGAATCGCCGCTGGTGACGCAGATTCGCGCCGACGTCGGTGCGCTCAAAACGCTGTTTATGACGCTGTTTTTCTCCTCCATCGGGATGCTGGCCGACCTCGGCTGGATGGGCTGGCATCTGCCGCTGCTGCTGGCGGTGACGGGGGCGGTGATCGTGGGCAAGACGCTGATCGTGTGGCTGGTGGGGCGGCGTCTGGGCATAGCCCATCGTCACGCCATCGCGACAGGCCTGTGCCTGGCGCAAATGGGGGAGTTCAGCTTCGTGATCGCCAGTCAGGGCCAACCGATGCTGGGTGAAGCGGCCTTCAAGCTGCTGGTGAGTGTGACGCTGGCGACGCTGCTGGTGACGCCGTACCTGATCCGTTATGGTCCGGCTCTGGGAGCGGGTGCGGAGTCGGTGTTGCGGCGGCGCGGCTGGCTGCGCAGCGGGGTCAAGGATGAGCCGGCTGTGCAGGAGACAGCGTTGTCGGATCATGTGATCGTGATCGGCTTCGGGCCTGCGGGCCGCGAGGTGGCCGAGGCGCTCGAAGCGCAGGCGACGACGGTGGTGGTCATCGATCTGAACGTGCGTTCGGTGATGGAAGCGCGCAATCACGGGCGGCGGGCTCTGGTCGGTGATGCCGCTCAGGCGGAAGTGCTCCAGCATGCCCAGATCTCTTCAGCCCGCGAGGTGGTAGTCACCCTGCCGGACCATCGGGCGGCGATCGCAGCGGTGCAGCAGGCGCGGGCCCTGGCGCCGCAGGCACGGATCATCGCCCGTGCCCGCTATAACCTGTATGCCCAACAGATCGCCACGGCCGGAGCGCACGTGGTGGTGGCGGAGGAAACCAGCGTAGGCCAGGCCCTGGTGGTGGAAGCGACCCGGGGAGCGTAAGCGAGCCGACATGAACCGTCACGTCCCGCGACTGTCGGGAAACGCGGGGAAACCGGAAACAATTTTTACATTTTTGCCCGTTGGACTCATCTTGCGCACGCGATCTACACGATATACCCATAGCAACATGGGGTTCCGCGGAAGTACCAATCAACCCGCAGGAAACCAGCCGTGACGAGCATCGCCGGCTATCACGTTTGACATCACCCAGTTCCCCTGGTCGTCTGATGACTGGACCCCCCCAACGACTAGGGGACGTTTTATTTTCGGACTGGATCGGCCAACAGTCGTTTCTAAGCCAATCCCAACCGGGGCAGGCTAAACTGCACAACGCGGCGGACCGATGCCTACGACATGTCTGGATTTGTGCCCCATCTGTTGGTCGTGGAAGACGATCCGGACACCGCGGACCTGATCTGCGAGACGCTGGCTGACCATTTCGGCTCGCCCTGCACGCGCCGGACGGCATCCCTCGGCGAAGCCCGACAGCAGAACCCGCAGGATTTCGACCTGGTGCTGACGGACATGAATCTTCCCGACGGCACGGGCCTTGATGTGCTGCATCACGTGCTGGGGCAATGTCCGGATAAGCCGGTGGTGCTGGTCACCGGCGAGGGCATTCTGGAAAACGCCATCGCCGCCATTCGCCAGGGCGCTTATGACTACGTGGTCAAGGCGGGCGATTACCTGTTCGCCATTCCCATCGTGGTGGAGAAGAACCTGGAACTGCACCGCATCAAGCGGCAGAACGCGCATCTGCTGGAGCAGTTGCGGCACATGGCAGCCACCGATCCGCTGACCGGGCTGGCCAACCGCCGCGCTTTCGCCAAGGCCCTCGATCGCCACGTGGCGGAGGCCCTGCGCCGCGATCACGACCTGGCCTGCCTGATGATCGACCTCGACCGCTTCAAGCAGCTCAACGACACCTTCGGCCACCAGCAGGGCGACGTGATTCTCGAGCGCATGGGGCGCATTCTGGAGGCCAACTGTCGGCAGATGGACCTGGCGGGGCGCTTCGGCGGCGACGAGTTCATCGTGCTGCTGCCGGACACAGACACCGAGCACGCCATACAGGTGGCCCGCCGCATCAGCGAGAAGTTCGAGCAGATGGCTGCCAACGAGTTACCCCATTCGCCGGTGCGCCTGTCGCTGAGCATCGGCGTGGCCACCATGAAGAGTGCTCGCTGCGTCAGCAGTGAACAACTGGTGCGCTGTGCTGATCAGGCCCTTTATCGGGTCAAGAATCACGGCCGGGCCGGCATCCATCTGTTCGTGCCGCAAGAACCTGCCGCCGAGCCGGGCAATCTCTGAGCGAGGCGGACCGCCACTTTTTCAGCAACTTGAAAAACCCATCAAGTCGGCTCCGTGTTATCCCGATATAGGTATCGTTCAGTCAGTGGGGTGGTCCAGTCTCGGGGCCTTGATCGCCACGTCCTGCGATCAGGTTGCCCCAATTAGCTCGCTTCCCGTGCCTTGCTGCGGGATCACAACGGATCTTGATTCGGCCGCCCCCGTCTCGTGTGGTCTATGCCACCAGGAGCGGTTCGATGAAAATGAGCAAATCCGTCGCCTACGCCGCCGTGGCCCTGGCTTACCTGGCGACCCGTCGCCAGGAGGGGCCCGTGCAGGCCCGGCAGGTCGCGGCTCACCTGGAAATTCCCGTCGATTCCACACTCAAGATCCTGCAGGCCCTGGCCCGCCAGCAACTTCTGCGCAGCACGCTGGGACGCAGTGGCGGCTACGTGCTGGATCGTGACCCGGCTCAACTGACCCTGCTGGAAGTGGTCGAGGCGCTCGACGGCCCCATTCAGCCTGCCATTCCCATCCAGGCCAACCACCCCGCCCTGGCCGCCTGTGCGGATCGACTGCACGGCGCCTGCCGCAACACCATTCAGCAGTTGCGCCAGGCCCTGGCACAGTGCACCATCGCCCACCTGATCGTGGACTCATCTTCCACCCGCCTGGCGGTGGCGGGTTAGCGGACCTTGCCGGCGGCGAATTCCGCCATCGGCCGTGCAGTGCGGCCGCGAACCTGACGATGACATGACTGCAACCGATGTTTTCTGAATCGGCTGGTGTTGTTTTGCGTGGGGGGGTCCAACCGCGCAAGCGCGGTGGCGCCTCTGGAGCCAGGCATGCCCTCGGACCCACACAATCCGGACCTGCTGCAGGTGATCGTGTCAACAGACAAGCTCACCGCTGAGCTGTTGATTCCTGCCGATCCCGATCCCAACCAACTGACCCGCCCGCATCTGGACAAGATGCTCGAAGAAGCGGAGGTCAAGCTCACCGACGAAGTGGCCCGGAAACTCGACGCCCTGCTGGCTGCGCCCCGTACGCCCGGCAAAGCCGGCAGCGGCATCATCGCTCAGGGCGCCGCGCCGCGCCACGGCACCGACGGCACCGTCGAATGGACCATCGACAAGTGGCACGAAAAACAGATCGCCCGCAGCAATTCCCACTACGATCGCTCAGCCTTCATCATGGTCGAAGCCGATCAGAAGCTCGGCCGGCTCATCGCGCCCGATCCCGGCCAGGACGGCTGCGACGTCGCCGGCAAACCCATTCCCGCCCGCCCCGGCAAGCCCGCTCTGCTGCGCCTTGATGACACCATCCGGGCTGACGAACAGGGCAACCTCATCGCCAATGTGCCCGGCCTGTTCGCCCGCAAGGATCGCACCGCACGCATTCAGCAGGTGCTGCAGATCAACGATGGCGTGGACTTCTCCACCGGCAACATCGAGTTCGCCGGTTCGGTGGTCGTCAATCGCGGCGTCAAGGATTGCTTCTTCATCAAGGCCAGCGGCGACGTGGAAGTGCGCGGGCTGGTGGAGGCCGCCTCGCTCGAAGCCGGCGGAGACGTCATCGTGGCCGGCGGTTTTGCCGGCCGCGAGCAGGGCAAAGCATCCGTCGGCGGCAACTTGCGCGGACGATACCTTGATGGCGTCACCGCCGAGGTCCGCCGCGACCTGATGATCGATCGTGAGATCATCAACTGCCAGATCGTCGTCCACGGCGGCGTGTCCATGAAAAGCGGCTCCATCATCGGCGGACACCTGACCGTCACCGGCCCCGTCCACGTGGCCAACCTCGGGTCCAACGGCGGCGTGCAGACCAACATCGTCGTCGGCACCGTGCCCCGGCTCGAACCGCTGCTGCTGCAATTGCAGGTGCTGATCGAGAAGGTCCGCAAGCAACACCGCGTCCTGAACGAGGAGCTGGAGGCCATCAAACGCATGCCCGCCCGCGATCGCAAGAGCGACGCCAACCGCCAGAGAATCCAGCGCGTCGCCGGCGAACTACCCGCAGCCCAGGAGTTGCTGGACAAAACGCAAGCCGCGCTGGAGGCGGTCGAGCGGAAGATCGAGTCCCTGCGCGTGGTCGATGTGCAGGTGGAAAAAATGCTGCACGCCGGCGTCATCTTCCATTTCGACAAGCGCAGCTATCGCATCAAGGACGCCCATCCCGGGCCCATCCGCATCCGTGTCGATCGTGAAGGCGTGCCCGTCTATCGCACCACCGCCAGCGGCGGACCCCTGGTCGAGATCAGCGAACCGTTCACCCGCAAAGCCGCCTGACCCCCGGAAGTAACATGAAGGGCAACCTGTGGCACGCCGCGCCGTCGCCTCGGTGGCACGCATGTTGTACGATGTCGGCTTGCCATGCATGACAAGGCGCGACATCGATGGCTTGCCGCCTGGGCGGGAATGGTCAGCCGACATCCCTGGCCGATCCTGACGGCAGCGGCGCTGCTGGCGGTGGCGTCGGTGGTCATCTCGGTGTTGTGGCTTCACTTTGAACCGGACCGCAACGCACTGATCTCGCAGGAGCTGGACTTCAATCGCCGCTACCTGACCTGGATCAACACCTTCCGCGGCGAAAGCGACATGTACGTCGTGGTCGATACGCACAGTGCGACCGGCGAGCCCGATGAGCACATCGCCGAGCAGGCGCAGCAACTGGTGCACGAACTAGGCCAGGCCCTGGCCGACGACCCGGACGTGGAGTGGGCGACCTGGGGATTCAGCCAATCGCAGATCAGTCCCAAGGCCATGCGCCTGGAGCCGGCCGAGCAGTTCGACGCCCATCTGCGGGAGATCGAACAAGGCGCTCAACTGCTGCTGGGCAGCGATTCACCGGCTGCGTTCTTTGCGGGCATGATGGAGCAGATGCAGCAGCGGATGTTTGTGGCCGGCGATCAGATCACGGCCGATCCGCAGGAGATCGGCTTCTTCGTCGGGTTGCTCCGCGCCATCGACAAGCGATTGACCACGCCCGCCGACCAGCCGGTGGACCTGATGGCGGCCACCATGATGAGCGAACAGGGCGACGGGGGCAGCTACCGCGCGCCGTGGCAGTATCTGGCCACGCCCAACGATCGCCTGCTGTTGATCCGCGTGACACCCAAACTCGACCAGCAGGCGATGAATCCCTTCAGCAAGCCCATCGAGCGCGTGCGGCAACTGATCGATGAATACCGCGCCAAGTATCCGGATGTGCCGTTCGGGCTCACCGGCATCGACGTGATCGACACCGACGAAACCGCGGCAGTGCAGCATGACTCGACGGTGGCCTCCATCGTGGCGGCCGTGCTGATCGCCGTGCTGCTGGTGCTGGCTTTCCACAGCTTCCGCCTGCCGCTGGTGATGATGACCGCCCTGGGCATCGGCATCGCTTGGACCTTCGGCTTCACCACGCTGGCGATCGGACACCTGCAGGTGATCAGCATCACGTTCACCATGATCCTGCTGGGGCTGGGTGTGGCGTTCGCCATTCACCTGGCCAGCCGCTTCGAGCGCGTGCGCCACGATTACCCCGACGACGTCGAAGGCATGGCCGCCGCACTGCGCGACACGTTCGCCGCCACCGGACCGGGCGTGCTGACCGGTGCGGTGACCACGGCTGCGGCCTTCGCCACCACGTTGTTCACCGACTTTCGCGGCGTGGCGGAGATGGGCCTGATCGCCGCCGTGGGTGTGCTGCTGTGCCTGATCGCCATGTTCAGCGCGTTCGCAGCCCTGCTGCGCCTGCTCAAAACCCGCCATCACCAGACGGTGCGCATGGAGGATCGCTTCGTCCATTTCTACGAGGACCGCTGGGTGATGCCGTTTGCGCGCCATCCGATCTGGACGCTGATCGCCACAGCGCTGGTGTTCGCCGCCTCGCTGTGGGCCATCGCCCAGATGCGATTCGATTACAACCTGCTGGCCCTGTTGCCGCGCGATCTGCCCAGCGTGCAGTGGCAGCAGCACATCGCCCGTGAAGGCAAGCAGGAGATCTACACGGCCGTCAGCATCGTCAATTCGCTGGATGAAGCCGCGTCGAGAGCAGATCGCTTTCGGAGGCTGGAGAGCGTCGAATCGGTCGGCGGGATCACGGCCATCATTCCGCCTGATGACGAAGCACGCCGCAAGCGCATCAACGCACTGCGCAATGCCATCGAGCGCACCAAACCCACACTGAGCCTGCAACAACCGATGCCGCTGCTGGTGCAACTGACCAACGCCCAGTTCAGCTTCCCCGCCTTCCTGGCCAACCTGCCCGATGACGAGACCCGTCAAGCCTGGCAACCCATTCAGGACGCCCTGAACCAACTGGTGCAGACCAACCGCGATCTGACCGACGGCCAACGGCAGGTGCAACTGCTCGCCCTCCAGCGCGATTTCGAAAACTGGCAGCGCGATACCCGCGGTTATCTGCTGACCGTCCTCGATACCTCGCCCATTACCGTCGAGGATCTTTCACCGGCCGCCCTGCGCTCCTACTACACCGACACGCCCGATGGTCGCAAGTACCTGCTGGAGATCAACCCCAAAGTCCCCGCCGACATCACCGATCCGCTCGACCCGCGATTCCTGGGCCACTTCGTGGAGCAGATCGAATCGGTCGATCCCGATGTCACCGGCGTCATCGTGCAGGTCTATCACAGCGGTGACCTGATCCGTCGCTCTTACACGCAGGCCGGCGTGATGGCCCTGGTGATCGTGTTCGTGCTGGTGTGGATCGACTTCCGCAAACTGATCGATGCCGCGGCCACGCTGGCGCCGGTGGCAGTGGGCTTTGCCGCGACGTTCGGCGTGATGTACCTGGCGGGCTTGGCCGGGTTTGAAAACATGACCATCAATCCCGCCAACATCATCGTCCTGCCGCTGATGTTCGGCATCGGCGTTGACTTCGGCGTCCATATCATCCATCGCTATCGCCAGGACCGCGACACCCGGCCGCTCGGCCTCTCCGGCGGCACCGGCAAAGGCGTGTCACTGACCGCTTACACCACCATGATCGGTTTCGCAGCCATGATGTTTGCTCATCACCGCGGGCTCTATAGCCTTGGCTTCGTGCTCACCGTCGGCATCGGCATGACCATGCTTTCCTGCTGGACCCTCATGCCCGCCTTCCTCGAACTGCGCCGCCGACGCAACAAGGACACCGCTTCCGAGCCCCCGGCCTGGTAGCGTTCCAGCCGCCCCGATCAATTGCGTAGCAAATCCAGCTAAAATCCAGCGTGTTTCCAGCGCCTCGCCGCGGTACGCTGATGGTTGCCATGACACCCAAGCAACGACTGCTGGCCACCGTGCGCGGCGAAAAACACGACCGCGTGCCCGTCACGCCCATCGTCATGCAGTGGGCTGCCCACCACATCGGACGCAGCTATCGCGATTACTACCTCGACGGCCACGTGCTGGCGGCCGGTCAGATCGCCGTCATGCGCGACTTCCACACCGACTGGGTCAGCGTTATGTCCGATCCCTGGTGTGAAGCTCAGGCTTTCGGCATGCAGTTCGACTGGCCGGATGAGGGCGTGGGCGTACCGCGCGATCGATTGCTCAAAGAACCGAAGGACGTTGAGAAGCTGATGACGTTCGATCCCATGGCCCATCTGCGCCCGCGCGGTCGCATCGAGTGCATTATCGACGAGAAGGCGGCCGTGCGCGACGACGTGATGGTGTGCGGCTGGGTAGAAGGCCCGATGGCGGAATATGCCGACCTGCGCGGATTGCAGGACGCCATGGTCGATCTTCTCGATGACCCGAAGATGTTCCATGCCGCCAGCGAACGCATCGTGGACAACGCGATTCACTTCGCCCGTAAGCAGGTTGAAGCCGGGGCAGACATCATCGGCGTGGGCGACGCGGCCGCCAGCATCATCGGGCCGCAGTTGTTCGAGCAGTTTGTCTGGCCCTGGGAACGCAAGCTGTTCGCCGCGATCCACGACATGGGCGCCTTTGTCAAGCTGCACATCTGCGGCAACATCAACGCGCTGCTGCCGCACCTGGCGACCGTCGGCGCCGACATCCTCGACATCGACTACATGGTCCCCCTCGACCGGGCTCGTGCCATCGTCGGCGACGACGTCACTCTCTGCGGCAACTTCGATCCGGTCAGCGTGCTCATGGAAGGTAACCCGCAGCAGATTGCCGCCGCCGCCCGCAAGTGCATCGACGATGCCGGCGGCCCCGACAGCCGCTTCATCCTCCAGCCCGGCTGCGAAGTACCCCCCGGCACCGCCAGCGAAAACCTCCGCGCCTTCTGCCCCCCCCGGAAGTAAATATCACCCGATTCAAGTGTCATCTCACGATGCCCGCGGATTCTGATCCGTGGATCCCCAATCTGTAGAATGGTTCGGGCAACCCGTTACGATTCTGCGCTTTTGCTTTTCGCGAAAGGTCAACGACATGAACATGCGTCCGCTTGGCGCCTCAGGCATTCAAGCTTCCGTGGTCGGCCTCGGGGCCTGGGCCATCGGCGGCTGGACCTGGGGCGGCGATGATGAGGCTGAATCCATCCGCGCCATCCACGCCTTCCTCGATGCCGGCGGCAACCTGCTCGACACCGCGCCTATCTATGGCTTCGGCCACAGCGAAGAAGTCGTGGGCAAGGCCATCGCCGACCGCCGCGACAAGGTGGTCCTGGCCACCAAGTGCACCATGCGCTGGGACCTGACCGAGCAGCAGAAAAAACGGGCGCACCTGATGTTCACCTCCACAAACTCGCTCGCCAGCTGGTCCCGCGAACTGGATCAGTCCGAAAGCTTCGACGTCTTCATCTACAGCGGACGCGACGGCATCCGACAGGAAGTCGAACAGAGCCTAAAACGCCTGCGCACCGATGTGATCGACCTCTACCAGACTCACTGGCAATACGACAGCACCTCCATCGAGGAGCGCATGGGCGCGCTGCTGGAACTGAAAAAAGAAGGCAAGATCCGCGCTATCGGTGTCTCCAACGCCACGCCGCAGGAAATCGACGAGTACCGCCGCTTCGGCCAAGTCGATAGCGATCAGGAGTTGTACTCCATGCTCGATCGCAAGTTTGAAACGTCGAACCTGCCCAAGTGCGCGGCCGACCATATCGCCTTCCTCGCCTATAGCCCGCTGGCCCTGGGCCTGCTCACCGGCAAAGTCACACCCGATCGCACTTACCCTGAAGGAGATCAGCGCCGTTACAACGACCGCTTCAAGCCCGACAACGTGCGCAAAGTGCTGGCCATGCTTGACCTCATGCGCCCCATCGCTGACAAGCATCACATCAGCCTCACGCAACTGACCATGGCCTGGACGCTGGCCCAGCCCGGCTGCACCCACGTGCTCTGCGGCTCGCGCAACGCTCAGCAATCCATCGACAACGCCGGCGCCGGCTCGGTCACCCTCAGCGCCCAAGAGCGGTCCACCATCACCCAGGCCATCGCCACCTGCACATGCGCTTGACACCGCGCCGCCACCCATCTACCAGAAACCAGAAACCAACAACCCCGCCCTCGCATGGGCTCGACTCAGAAGAACATATTTAACTTAAATAAGTTCGCCTCCTCAGCAGAATCTATGGGTGATCTGCGGTTCGGGTAGACAGCTAAGTTGGTGATAGAGCGCGACTTGTACGGCGTCGAAGGTGCGGAAGCCGTAGGCTTTTGGCGCAATGCTTCGCCTT
>JADLFV010000049.1 GCA_020849625.1 Phycisphaeraceae bacterium | reverse complement strand
GGAACCGTATATCAATTCAACGCGCGTTGAACCGACAGCATCCACCACCTGAAACAAAAATGCCGCGCGATGCTGGTGAGCAGGCCGCGCGGCGAAAGCGATTACCATGCAAACTCTATCTCAATTTCAACGGGAAAACAAGCCCAAATCGCCACGCACACGGCCGGCCGGCTCGTGGATCGCCGCCGGAGTGCGCCTGTTGCGCGATGCCCTGGCCGCGGGCAACCTGCGCGAGGCTGAACGGCTGATTGACTGGGCAGATCGTCATGCCGCAGATTGGGGGACGCGATGAGCACGACCCGACCCGGCCGCTTTGAGCTTGAGGAGCTTATCGCCCTGGCTGCCGCCGCTGGCAATCTCGAGGCGCTCAACGAATATGCCGACTGGCTGGGCAACGGCGTCACCGGCCAAGCCTTGCTCGATGACTGGAAGTTTTACGAAGCGTCGAAAAACAACGGGCAAGAAAAGCAGCTTACACCGCTGACGTTCGCCGACCTGGCCAAGCTGTACCCCGACTTGAATCCCCCCGTTATCGACGGACTGCTGCGGCAGGGTGAAACGTGCAACCTTATTTCCGCCCCGAAGATTGGAAAAAGCTGGCTTGCCTATGACTTGGCCTTGTCGATCGTGACCGGCCGCTGCTGGTTAGAAGCGTTTCCTTGCAAGGCCGGCCCGGTGCTGCTGGTGGACAACGAATTGCACCCCGCAACTGTGGTGCATCGAATCCCCAAAGTAGCCGAAGCGCTGGGCCTGGACCCATTCGAGTATCAGAACAATCTCGATGTGTTAGCGATCCGTGGCAAGGGTATCACCCTGGACGCGCTGGGGGCCGTGGTGTCCCGGCTGGGCGACGACTTCTATCGAGCGGTCATTCTGGACGCCTGGTACAGATTCATTCCCCCGGGCACGAGCGAGAACGACAACGCCGCCATGATGGGCCTCTACAACACGCTGGACCGCTACAGCGCCCGCATGAAGGCGGCATGGATCGTGATTCATCATTCGAGCAAAGGCGGGCAGGGTGAAAAGGCCGTAACCGACGTGGGCGCTGGAGCTGGAGCGCAGAGCCGAGCCGCCGACGCCCACTTAGTGCTGAGGCCGCATGAGGAAGATCAATGCGTCGTGCTGGAAGCGGCCGTCAGATCGTTTCCCCCGGTCCAGCCGATCGGGCTTCGCTGGCAGTTTCCCGTCTGGACCCGAGCTTGGACCCTGGACACGGGGGCGCTCAAGGGACGGAAGACGCGCAGCGAAGAGCGGCAGGATCAGCGCGATACCGAGGGCCTGGACGCCATACGCAAGGCCCTGACCGACGGACCCCTGACCACCCGGCAGATTCGCGCCGCCGCCGGCATCAGCAAGGATCGGGCCGAGCGCCTGCTGGACATCCTGACAATCGAGGGCGTGGTCCGCTGGGAGCCGACCACGATCCGAGGCGGAACAGGTCGGCTTTATCACCTGAATCAACCCGGTACGTCACCCGGTACGTCACCCGGTACACACACCCGACCGGGTGTACCCTGACCCGACCCGGTACGGTCCCCTAAAGGGGGGACCGCGTACCGGGTAGTCGGGTACCCGGTACCGACCGGGTTATGACCGACCGGGTCGTATGAGAATCGGCAAGGAAAGCCATGAGCAACAAGCCCAAATACATCGTCACCTTGGAGGCCATGCCCGATCCCTTGGACCGTGACCCGGTCCAACGGCTCAAGCAAGCGCTGAAGCTGCTGGGCCGGGCCTGCGGTTTTCGATGCACCTGGATTGCCGAGGCCGACGCCGGCCTGCAGGACAAGGAATCCAAACCGTGACCACCACCAAACCCATCCACCACGAGCCGGACTGGCCGGGCCTACGCGCCGCCATCCGCAATACCCGCGTGCACCTGCTGCGGCAGGACATATCCAACCTATCCCGCTACGACCACGAACGGCTCATCCGTGAGGCTGAGCAAGTTCTACGCGAACAGGAACACGACAAATGATCCACGAGCTACACCATGACCAACCGCCCCGCCCGTCTGACCTGACGCCCGATCAGCGGGCAGCGCTCGAGCAACGCATCCGCGAACGCCGCGCCCGGGCCCGCCAGCCCCCGATCACCGGCAGCCGCATCGCACGGCAGCAGCCGGCCGATCCATCAGCGACGTTCGATGTCCAGCAGTTCGCACCGCAAGATGATCGACCGCGCCGCACGCCACCGCCGGCCGCAGGACGCCGCACCATGAGCCTGACGTTGCTCGTGGCTGAGGCCGTCGCTGACATGACGCGATGGCTGAGGGCGAGCCTGGCATCGATCAGGGGCCGCAAGCATCGACGGGGTGGGGGGGTCAAAAATTAGAGGGGACGCAAACCGTGGACCGTGTCGCCCCCCGTGCGCATTTTTTCAAGGGTTTTTGGAGTTTAGCAATATGAATTGCCCCTGCTGCGGATCACCCAGCCGCGTCACACACACAGTCGCCACCGCCGGCGAGGTGCGCCGCCGACGACGTTGCACCACCTGCGGCCGTCGGTTCAGGACCACCGAGCGGAGCGATGATCAGCAGCAAGGCATCGACGCCAAGGCGCGGCGAGCGCTGCGCGACGCACAAGAAATTATCGAGGGGCTTACCGTCAAAGTGTGATACATGTAGCACTTTTTCCCCGTTTCGATGCTACCCCTAGCAGGATAATACAGATATGGAAACCGCAGCAATCACCATCAAGAGCCACCCCGGCACAATGACCGATGCTGAGCTAAGCGAGCTTGCCAGTCTGGCCCGCGCCGTGTCGCGTAAATCGCTTCACGTTGCCGACCTGCTGCACCAGTGGATTGAGCGGGAACGTGACCGACGGTCCAGCGAAGCAGCCGCGCCACCTGAGCCGCGATTGTTGCAAGTCAACATCGCGCGGTGGACTGACGCCGAGCTTGGTGATGCCAATATCGCGGCGCACGTTGCCCATTGTGCCAGCGAGGATTGTACGCCGCGTGTGCGGTACCTCGTGCAACAGTTGTCTTTCATCGTTATTTGCTGGGCCGCGACGCGGCTCAAAAACAGAATTGAGGATTGACCATGCCCACCCCCCAAAAGATTTTGAATCACGCGGACCCCGTTCTTTCGACCGTCAATCACCTGCGCGAAAGTCTTGGCGCCGCGATCGCCAACGCCAACGCCGGCCGCGGCTCACTACGCGAGTTCGCCGACCTGAAACACCAAGCGCTCGAGGTAGTCAACGCGGTAACGGCCGCCGGCAAAGATGCCGACGATGACGATCAGCGCGCGGCCGACGCGGCTCTACTGATTGCTCAAGGCGCGGGCGGCTGGATGAAGTCAATTCCGAGCGGCCCCAAGTGCGGCCCGAACAACCCCGGCTCCACGATGCGCGGCTTCATCGGCAAGGATCCGCTGGCGGCGCTCGAGCGCGGAGGTATCAACATCAAGGACTTCATCAGCGCCGACGCCGCCGACCTGGACGATGGCGGCTTCGCTTCACTCGGCGAGTTCCTGCGATCCGTCCGCGATCAGCGAACCGGACTGCGGCAGGATCAGCGGCTCTATCAAGCCACCGGCCAAAACACGCTGAACGACAGCGCCGGCGGCTTCCTGGTGCCGACGTTGTTTCAGCGCGAGCTAATCATGTCGCAGGCCGATGAGCAGCCGTGGTTGAATCTGTTGAATCGCTTCATGGTTCCCGATGGCGTCGGATCGGTCACAACGCCCATGCTGAGCGACCGCGATACCAGTGGCGAGGATATCGGCGGTGTCGAGCTTCAGCGCGTCGCCGAGACCGGCACAGTCTCGCTGAGCACGCTGGTTTTCAAGAGCCGCAAGAGCAATCTCCACAAGGCAGGAACGCGCGTCCGCGTGTCAAACGAATTGCTCACCGACAATGCCGTCGGCTTTGAATCCGCGCTGCAAGGCGTATTCGCCCGAGCCGTGTCCCTGCGGCAGGCATTGGACTTTGTGAGCGGAAGCGGCACCGGCGAACCGCTCGGCTTCCTCAACGCCAATGCCGCCGCCACCTACGAGCAAGCGAAAGAGACTTCGCAGGTGGGTGACACAATCGTCTATTCCAACATCGTCAAAATGTGGACGCGGTTGTCACCGGCCGTCCGCTCGCGGGCCATCTGGTTGGCTCACCCTGGCGTGTTCCAACAGCTTGCGTACATGACGATTACGGTTGGCACGGGCGGCGCGCCAGTCATGGTGATGGACGTTTCCGCACCCGCGCCGCAAACGCTACTGGGCCGGCCTATCTACTTCACTGAGGCTTGCCCGCTGCTGGGCGAACGTGGCGACATCAACGTATTCAACCCCGGCAGTTACACCTACACCTACAAGCCGCTTCGGATTGACCTGAGCCGCGATTTCAGATTCGACACCGACGAAACCGAGTTCAAAATCATTCTCCGCGATGACGGCGGTCCGACCTTCGACGCCACGCGGACCGACGCGCAAGGTTTTGAAAACTCCGAGTTCATCTGCTTGGCCGAGCGAGCCTAAAACTATTCGCGCGGCGGACTCCGCCGTTCATTCATGGCACCCGCCGGTCGTTAACCCGGCGGGTTTTTCACAGGAATAGTAAACATGGCCACCACGATCGGTAAGTTGAACGTCATCCTGTCAGCGGTGACGATGCCATTCAAGCAGGGATTGCAGGATGCCAATAAATCTCTCAATACGCTCGGAAGTGGGGTGGAGGGGTTCGGTCAAAAACTGGACAAAACACAAAGGCAACTTGATAAATATGCTAAATCACTAAAGTTCGTATTTACTCTCGGCGGCATCGGGGCGATTGCCTCCCTTGTGGCTCGTCAGTTGGAGCGCGGCGCGGCGGGCATCATCGAAATACAAAAGGAGCTTGCCACCGGCGCAATCACCAGCAGTGAAGCATTCCGCCGAAGCTACATCAATCTCACGAATGCCATCCCGCTCTATGGCTCACTCCAGCGGGCCACGCTGGCCTGGAGCGATGCGATCACCGGCGTCACAGCCGCACAATATCAGCACGACTTACAAGCCAAAAAGCTACTCGATACATATAACGAATGGCTTACGGCGATCACCAAAAACGTCGATCAAGCGAACAAAGAAATCAACTCAACAGCAAGATCGGTTGAATTGCTTAACCGTGAAATGCAAATAATCTCGGCAGGCAAAAACACCGCGCTTCAGTTCGAGTTAAATCTTGGATTCGATCTCAAAGACAAAATGGCCGAGGTCAAACGGCTACGGGACTTGGCGAAGACGGAGTTTCTTATAGCGCCGGAAACCTCCACCGATGAAACCCGCGCAATTTCACGAGAATTGTCCAGACAAGCTGACGAGCTTGAGCGCGCGGCATTGAACATGGATAAGGTCAAACGAGCGGCGTTTGACAAGACGGCCATCAGTGCACCGATTGAACAAGCCGACGCAATGGTAAAAAGCATCGAACGGCAGATTTCCTCACTGGGTGACACGCTGGGCGTCCATGGCGCGATGGCGGATTTTCTCGATCTTGGACCAACCGCCAAAGACATTTTGAGGGTAACTGACGCATTCCATAAACTTGAACAAGCGCAGACCAAATATAATCAAATCGCGGCCGGGGTATCCATCGCAGAAAGACTTACCACGCCACTGGAGGACTACGAGAAAGCCATCGAAGCCGTCACCGCCGCTTGGAAGGCGGGCAAGATCAGCGTCGAGCAGATGGAAAGTGCGACCAAGGCGCTTGGTGACGAGCTTGACAAAGCGACAGAAAAGAAACGCGGGATGGATGATGTCGGGGAGTTTCGCCAGGTCAGCCTATCGCGCACGGCGCTTAACGGCGGCTCGCGTCTGGCCCAGGCCAAGACCGATCAGCCCAGGGCGAAACAGATTGACGAAACCAACAAGCGACTCGATCGGCTGATTGCCATCAACGAACGCGGGGCGCCCGCAAGGCTGCAATAACCGAACGACTGGGGTGAGCTTCGCGCCGGGTATAATCACGGCATGATCGCCGCCGCCACCCGGATCACACCCCGCGACCTGCGCCGAGCCATCATCTCATACACCCTGGCCGCCGAAGCATTCGAGCGAGCACGCGATGACGATGACGACGTTGACCGCCTGGCCGAGCGGTTCAAAGAATCCGAGCGCCACCTGCGGCGGCTGGCGAAGCGGATCATCGTCCGGCGAAACTGATCAGCACGAGCCGCGCACCTGGCCGACGGCCACCCCTGAAAGCAAAAGGCCCGGCAAGGCCGAAGCCAAGCCGAGCCCTTCCGGGGGCTGTGTTGTGCGGATCAGCATATCACCCCCAGCGACACCCGCAAGCCCCAGGACGGGCAGCAGGCCCGGGCGACCCCTACGCCACCCCCACCGGCTCAAACGCAGCACAGCAGGCCCAGGGGCGGGGATAGGCCGACGGCGCGCTACACCGGCGCTCCACCGACGAAAAACGCCAACCCCTGCGGGCTGGCGTCGTTTCGTAAGTCATTATGTTTTCTTGACTTCTGAATCGGGGTGACTGGATTCGAACCAGCGACCTCTTGACCCCCAGTCAAGCGCGCTAACCAAGCTGCGCTACACCCCGAGCGTCTCTCTTAAGCTAACAGTGTAGCCAAACTCGCCACAGCAGTAAACAGCCGGCAGATTGGGGCAAACGGCAACCGAGGTCTGATGTCTGGCGGCTTATTGATTTCGGCTTGGGAGCGGGCAAGTAGAACATCCGCGCGAGCTTGCCGGCGATGTCGGAAACAGGGGCCCCCTCCCCTCAGTCGGCGACCCTGCGCGCCGAAGCTTGCGATAACAGCCAGTTTGGCTCAAGCGTAATGAGCGATAGATAGCGCGTATTGAGATTGTTGCCCGCGATATATCCCCGTTCATATACCACATGGATACGACTGTCGGGTGTCACAACGGTATCGGAGTAACCACTGCGCTCAGGGTCCAGAACCTGTGAAACCGGCCAGGTCAGCCCCCCATCGAGACTGGCCTTGATGGTCAGGTTTTCGCGCGGCCGCAAACCTGCGGCACGGACCGTGTGGAGTTGGGTTCGGCTATCG
The DNA here is from genome assembly GCA_020849625.1 of Phycisphaeraceae bacterium. Taxonomy (GTDB): domain Bacteria; phylum Planctomycetota; class Phycisphaerae; order Phycisphaerales; family Phycisphaeraceae; genus JADLFV01. The sequence goes on along the minus strand of JADLFV010000049.1, from coordinate 22,920 downwards.
GGGTTGACGAACACCAACACCGCCTCGCCCGGTCGGTCCGGGGTTGACATCAAAGCCAAACTCGCATGACAAATCGGATCGTAGAGTTCCGGGCAGAACTGCGGCGCCGACCATTCGTGCACGCCGTCGCCGCTGAACATGACCAGCCGGCGGTATTGGTCGCTCTCGCTGCGAGTATTGAGCATCAATCGACCATCGGGCAGTTGGATCACGTCGCTTTCACTCGGATTGGGGAATTGGGGCGAGTTGCGGAGGATCAAACTACTTGCGCCCCAGGTCTGACCATCATCGTCGCTGAAAATCGTGGCGATGGCGGAGGGGCGATGTTGGCGTTCAGGCGAGTCACTGAGCCAGATCGGGACCACGAGTCGCCCGGTCGTCATACGAATCCCCGAACTGGGGCCCGGAGCCACGACTGTCCAGGCATAGCCGCTATTTCGAATCGAGTCGAGTGCGGCGGTGATATCGCTTGGCTGTGTAAACGTCTCACCAGCATCGTCACTGGTCATGTGAAACAGTTGAGTGTAATCGCGCTGAAATACCAAGTGGACACGACCATTGTTGTGGTCAACGATGAGATTGGGATTATCGACCGGCTTTCCTTCGCCGCTAAGCAGGACCCGCGGTTCAGCCCACGTCATTCCCCCGTCCGTGCTGCGACGCAGCAACATATCCATGTCGGCCCAGTCCGACACCGTTCGGCGTCCCACGGCGGCGACCAACAGCGTCTTGTCATCAATCGCGGCGATGGCAGGAATGCGAACCGATTGATAACCATTCTGGCCCACCTCGAACAGGTCAATGCGTCGAATGCCGTCTGACTGGCCACGCGCTGACAGAGTGGTCGCCAGCACAAGAAAGATGATCGCCGGCGTACATGAATGGTGGTCTGACAAAGTACTATCCTCGTTTACCGTGCCACGTGATTATTAGAATCGACAGATGCTCGTTAGCCGGGGCTTCGCTCGCCGTTCTGGCCAAGCTCGGCTTTATTCATCAGGGGTCGGCAGGTAGTAATACTGCGAACTGCCTGGGGCGCCATCGGTGCCGGTGTAGTACCGGCGGCCGTCCTCGGACGGTTTCCAGGTCGAGGCGTGGCCGTCGCTATACACCGCGTTCAGGCGCAGCTCGCTGGGTAGCGACAGATCGCCGGGGCGCTGGTAGCCGAAACCCAGAGATATCTCCGCAGCGCCCGGGAACGGATGCGAGCAGCGCAACCAGGCCAGGGTGCCCGGAACATGGAGCGTATCGCAGATCAGCGGGATCCGCGAAGTGGCTTCTTCCAAACGGCGGGCGCCTTGAAATTTCGGCGTCTGCTGCGTACACCCACCCCAGCCCCACAACAACGAATAGCTGCACTGCACCCAGTCGGGTATGCCGGTCTTGTAACCTTCCCGAGCGTAGGAGAGATCGAACGCGTTCATGGGATCGAAAAAGACGGCGCCGTCGGACATGTAGGGAAGAAGGAACCTCCCGGTCCATCCTCCGTTGAGGCCGGGCAAGGGGTTGACCGCATTCGATTGCCAGTTGAGGTAATGCGGATACCGCCAGGCAATACTGGTAGAGCCCGGATTGCGAGTGCCGGCCACCGGGGGCACGAACCAGCCATCCTCATCGGCGGCGTAGGCCATGTTGGCCTGGGCGATGGTCCGCTGATTCACCGCGCAATTGGCGATGCGCGCGTGTTGCCGCGCCTGGCGCAGGGCCGGCAGCAGAATTGAAACCAACAGCGTGATGATGGAGATCACCACGAGCAGTTCGATCAGCGTGAAACCACGCAGGGGCTTGCGGCGTAACATGATGAGGTCTCCTTACAGGTGGGTTTGTTTCAGTCATTTCGAGACAAACGTACGGGCCGCGGTCAGGCGACCCCTACGAACGGACGATGTCCATCAACGATTCGCCGCCCGTCGCCGCAGCAGCGCCACCGCCCCCGGAATAAGCAGCAGGGCGAGTGAGACCGGCTCGGGAACCCCCGCCCCCGGACGTTGGGCCAAAGCTTCACCGAAAGTCAGGTCGGCTCCGCTGCCATAGCCCCAGTTGTCGCCGATGATCTGGAGGTCCGCCAAGTTCACAACACCGTCGCCGGTGAAGTCGGCCTCAGCCCAGGTGGCGGTGGTCGATTGCCAGTTGTCGCCGAGAATCTGCAGGTCGGACAGGTTGACCATGCCGTCGCCATTGGCATCGCCAGGATCTAACGCCGCCAGGGCTTCCAGAAGAATGTCATCCACAAAAAATGCGCTGATACCCGAGCTAAAGCCGGCCGCGAAGGCAGCCTGGTTGATCCCCATCCCCGCGGGCATCGTGGACTGGAAGCCGAACGAGGTGACACCATCGCTATCGCGCAGCACGCCATCGGTCCAGACCGAGTAGTAGCCCCAACCCGTTTCATCGACTACAAAGTCCACTTGCACATCGTGTGCCACGTTGGGGGCAAAGTCGGGGTCCAGTACGATCGTGGTAAAGCCCGCCGCATCGGGTGTCGCATCGGATCGGATCTCCAGGTGCCCGGCATACGCACGCAAGTAGATGGGCGAGCCCGTCACGGACACGAACGAACTCGTCGGGTCGCTGACGTACCCCAGGTTGACGTTGTTGCGTTGAGCATAGGTAAAGCTGCCGAATGTGCCTTCGACGTCGTACCACTTGAAGGAAATGGTTCCCTCCGTGATGCCGTTGGCGGGTGTTGAATCGGTGAACGCCACGCGGGACAACGTGGCGGTGGATTCATCCGCGATCAGCAAGGAGCAGTTGCCCGCAGGGCCGAAGGGATCTGCAGGCGTGATCGTGCTGTCTGCGATGACCACTCGTCCGCCACCGACGTCCAGCAAAGCGCCGGCGGGTGCGGCATTCACGCTCTGGTCATTGAAGTCGCGGTCGATATAAGCCCCCGACCAGCCGGCCATCAGCCAGTCCAGATTGAAACGCGCGTATTGAAGTTCACCCCAATATTGGGTGCTTGAATTATTTGGCCCCCGTTCGTAAACAACTCCGATCGTGCCATCGTTCAGCACCGCGATATCCGAATAGGACGCCGCATAAGGATAAATCGTGCGCGCGATCGGCCAAGTCTGACCCTCGTCCATACTCACCTGAACGCTCAGGTTCACACGTCCATAGGGGTGTTCAGGCGTGCGCACGCTGGACTTGGGATTCACGAACAGCAGCAAGTCCTGTCCCTGATATTGATACCGGGCGATCGAGGCGTGAACCTGAGGGTCTTCCAAGTAGGGGTCCAGCCACGACTGCGGCCAGGTCTGTCCACCATTGCTGCTCACCGCGATGCGACGTTTGAAATTATCCGGCCCATGACTGTTGTCAGCGTCGCGGGCATTGACCATCACGCGACCGCCGGAAAGTTCGACCAACTGCGCTTCGCTGCCATAGGGCACGGCCAAACCGCCCCGGTTCCAGGTGGATCCCTGGTCGTCGCTGTAAAACGCGAACGTGGTGGTGATGCCGCTTTCAGGTATGCGGGCGCGAGCCGGCACGATAATGCGTCCGGTCTGAGCACCTTCCGTCAGTTTGACGACGCCCCCACCCGGCCCGAGGCCGTAGCGCTGATACCAGCCGGTTTCCCACTGCTCAGACTTGCTTTGGCCGCCCGTCGGATCGCCCGGCTGCGAGTTGTAGCTGCCGAAAAGCTGATCCCAGGACTCCGGGATGATCTGGCTGTGAATGGAAGTCGGCGCGGTCCAGGTCTGACCGTTGTCATTACTATTCATCAAGGAAAACTGCTTCTTATCGCGCAGAAAGAAGAGCATGATCTGGCCCGTATCCGGGTCCACGAAAGGCGTGGCGTCGGTATGCGTCTGGATGCCGCTGTCATAGATGACCTGGGTGGATGACCAACTCAAGCCCAGATTGCTGCTGCGCCGCAATACCAGATCGGTGTTACCGACATCGCCTATCCCGGAATTGCGTTTTTCGCCGATCAGCAGGAGGTCGCCGTTGGCCGCCTGCACCAGAGACGGGATGCGGTAGTTGGGGTGGTCATCGCTGGGCGAAGTAAAGACGGTGGTCGTCTCAAACAACGGATCAGCACAGGCTCGGGGCATCCAGCCCAGCAGACATGCCGTCGTCAACACGACCACGACCCGGCGGAAGTTGTCTGTGAGGACTTTCGCGCGGAGCGCATGATTCCTGAGGCATTGAACGCACAACATGATGACCTCTAATCCCGAGCCCGACGGTATTCCCCGCGACACCCGTCGTAGCCATCGCGCTGGCAATGACCCGGCAAGTCGCGGGCAAACGCGGTGTCCGCCGCTAAGCAGACCCCGCGATGGAGGTTGCGTCATCACCCTCCGTCCGACACCTGCCCAGCCCAGTCCCCAGCAGCCGCCAGCCAACACTCATCCATACACGCATACCCGTGGCGTGACTCACCGCACGATCCGTCGTTTGGCAAGAACCAACAATCCCATCCCCAGGCAAACCAATGATGCCGGTTCCGGGATGAAGCTCACGTCATCCACAAAAGCCGCACTAATTCCCGAACTGAAACCAGACACGAAGACTGCCTGGTTGACACCGACCCCCACGGGGAACAAGTTCTGGAAACCGAAGGAGGTATTGCCGGCGCTATCGCGCAGCACGCCGTCGGTCCAGACTGAATAGGAACCCCAACCGGTAGTGTCATCGACGGTGAAGTCAACCTGAATGTCATGCACCACGTTGGGTGCGAAGTTGGGATCCAGCACCACAGTCGTAAAGCCTGCCGCATTGGGCGTTGCATCGGTGCGGATCTCGAGTGTGCCATTGATCGTACGCAGGTAGATCGGCGAGCCCGTCACGGACGTGAACGTGGTCGATGGGTCGCTGGAATATCCAATGTTGATATTGTTGCGTTGGGCATAGGTGAAACTTCCGACCGTGCCGGTGACCTCGTACCACTTGAAAGAAACCGTTCCCTGTGTAATGCCACTGGCAGGAGCGGAGTCAGAGAATCCCGCGCGAGACAACGTAGTACCGGATTCGTCCGCGATCAATAGTGAGCGATTACCCGCCGGGCCGAAAGGATCGGCGGGGGTGATCGTGCTGTCGGCGATGATCACTCGCCCGCCACCGGCGTCCACCAAGGCCCCCGGTGGCGGAGCATTCACGGTGTCAGCATTGAAGTCGCGGTCGATAAGTGCCGCCCCAAACGAAGCTTGCCCGAGCATCGTTATCACAGCGCTGATGAACACGATCGACCTCAACATGTGATTTCTACGAGCCATTCTTAATCCTCCTGTTGTGAAAATAAGGAAAACAACACGGTTACGGAAACTGAACGCTAAACAACACATACTGGCCTTGACATTCAGACCGAAGCCTCGCCACCTCGCTTTCAAGCGCCGCATCGCGTGATGAGGCTGGTTCTTCGTTTGACAAGAGTGAACGCGCCCAGCATGACCAGTCCCGCCGTGGCCGGCTCGGGTATGACCACGCCCGCCAGGGCCTCATCAAAGGCCACGTCCGGAGTCGTGCCGAAGCCCCAGTTGTCGCCGAGGATTTGCAGGTCAGAAAGGTTGACGTTGCCGTCGCCGGTGAAGTCGGCTTCGGCCCAGGTGGCGGTGGTCGATTGCCAGTTGTCGCCGAGGATTTGCAGGTCGCTGAGGTTGACCATGCCGTCGCCGTTGGCGTCGCCTGGGTGTAACGCCGCCAGGTCTTCCAGCAGAATGTCATCGTAAAACGCCGCGCCAATACCTGTGCTGAAACCAGCCACGAAGGCGGCCTGGTTGACGCCGGTGCCGGCGGGAAACAGGTTCTGGAAGCCGAAGGAAGTTTCCCCGCCACTATCGCGCAGCACACCATCGGTCCAGACCGAATAGTTCCCCCAACCAGTCTCATCGATCTCAAAGTCCACTTGCACGTCATGCACCACGTTGACGGCGAAATTGGGGTCCAGGATGATCGTGGTAAAACCCGCGGCTCCGGGCGTCGCGTCCGATCGGATCTCCAGGTGCCCGGCAAACGCACGCAGGTAGATCGGCGAGCCCGTCACGGACACGAACGTGGTCGTCGGGTCGCTGGAATACCCGAGATTGACGTTGTTGCGTTGGGCATATGTGAAGTCCCCGAACGTGCCATCGACGTCGTACCACTTGAAAGAGATCGAACCCTGCATGATGCCGTTGACCGGCGTGTCGTCATAGAACGCCACGCGGGACAAGGTGGCGAAAGATTCGTCGGCGACCAGCAGGGAGCGATTGCCTGACGGACCGAAGGGGTCGGGCGGGGTGATCGTGTCGTCCGCCACGATGAGCCGGGCGGATCCGGCATCCACCAACGCGCCGCTCGGCGCGGCACCCACGGTCTCGGCATTGAAATCGCGATCAATGAGCTGACCAAATGAAGCTGGCACCTGGGCCATACAAAAGACTAATGTCCATACGGTTGACCACATTATGTGATTGCACTTTCGCATGAATAACCTCCTGTATAAGTGAAACAAACGTGGATGGGAAAGGAACACGTGCTTTCTTCTTTCTTGATTGCCGATACATAAGCTGAAGCTGTGTCAATGCCTTGATCTTTATTTCTCGCTGCTTTCCTGGTTGGGCGCCAGATCGCCAGGGGGCTGAATCGGTTTGTCCTGTGCCGCCGGAGGCCCCGCTTCCGCCCACGCCAGGTTGAAGCGAGCGAAATCCAGGTTGGTCCAGTAGTGCGTGCCTCCCTGTTCGCCGTTCTCATAGACCACACCGATGGTGCCGTCGCGCAGCACCACGATGTCGGAATAGGAACTGGGGCCGGGATAGATGGTGCGGCTGACCTGCCAGGTTTTGCCTTCGTCCGCGCTGACGCGGATGGACATGTTGACCCGGCCGTAGGGATGCTCCGTCTGACGGAAAGCGGACTTGGGATTGCTGAACAGCAGCAGATCGCGGCCGTCGTGGACGTAGCGCTCGATCGCGCCGTGACACTGCGGGCTTTCCAGGGGCTGGCCGTCCCACGGTTGCCAGGTTTCGCCGCCGTCATCGCTGATCGCCACACGGCGGACAATGTGGTCCGGCCGGTGGCTGTTGTCCGCGTCACGGGCGTTGACCATCAATCGCCCGTTGGGCAGCGTGACAAGCTGCGCTTCGTTGCCCCAGGGCATGGCCATGCCGCCGCGATGCCAGGTCTGCCCGTCGTCATCGCTGTAGATGACAAACGTGTGCGAGTAAGGACGAGAACCGTCCGCGTCTGGCACTTGAGCTCTGGCAGGCGCCAAAAGCCGGCCAGCGTGAGGACCTTCCGTCAACCGCACGATTGCCGCGCCGCAGCCGATGCCGTAGCGCTGACGCCAGTCCTTTTCCCATTGCTCTTTCTTGGTCTGCCCTTCGGCAGGCTCGGCGGGTTTGGTGTTGGTTCCGCCGCCCAGTTGATCCCACTCCGAGGGAATGATTTGGTCATGGATCGACACCGGCCGGGTCCAGGTGCGCCCGCTGTCGCCGCTGCGCATCATGCTGTATTGCTTCTTGTCGTAGAGAAACAGCAGGATGATGTCGTCGCGCTGCGGATCGGCGTACACCGTCATGTCGGTTTGGGTGAAATTGCCGTCATCGAACAGCAGTTGTTCGTCCTGCCAGGTTTTGCCCATGTCGCTGCTGCGAAAGATAACCTGGTCGATGTTGCCGACGTCGCCGATGCCGTCGTTGCGCTTTTCCGCGAAGACCAGCAGATCCCCGTTGAAACCCTGCACGATGGCGGGGATGCGATAGTTGGGCTTGTCATTCGGCCCGCTGGCAACCACCCGCGTGACCTCAAAGAACGGAGCTTCCTCAGCCAATGCCGCGGCACCGCCCCACCACGGTAGCATCGTGCCCAACGCGGCTGTGATCGTCCAACTTCCTCTGCTCGACTGCGACATGGCCCGATGTTCCTCATCAAAATCTTGGAATTAACTTTCCAAAACCTGGGGAATCCTTTCATGGTGTGGTCCACCCCCGGGGTTCTGCACCTGACGAATGAGCATCCGGCCAATGTGTCGGCCGATCTCCTGCGGGCTCAGGGCCAGGCGAACGTAGGCATAGGGATGGCTGTGCGGCTCGGCCTCAAACACGTCGCCCACGACCACGATGGGCGGCTCGCCGGCCGAGCTCGGTGAGTTGGCCAAGGTCTCCAGCACGATCTCAGCCAAAAGACGGGAGCGACAGAAGATGCCCGCCCGCTGCTCGCCGGCGTCCAGGAACTGGCGCAGCACGCTGGTCACGGCCGCCGGATCGGCCGGCAGCCCGGCCAGCATCAGATCGGTGGGACGCAGCCCGCGCTCGGCGGCCACGGCGTGAAAGCGGTTGATCGCGGTATAGTCACCTTGCAACATGTCGTCACGGAACATCAACAACAACCGCCGGGCCCCGCGATTGAACATGTAGGTGGACAACAGCTCCGCCATCTGAGCGTTATCGCGGTTGAGGGTGCTCAACCGTTGGATGGAGGGATAGGGCGTGCCTACCACCACAGCCGCCAAACCACTGCTTTCCAAGATGCGCTGCGACGGAAGGCTGCCGCGCACCATGACGAAGGCGGCCACCTGCTTCATGAGCAGGCTTTCATTGACCAGATCTTCGACGTGCTTCTCCGCACTGAATTCCGGCGTGAAGCTGAATTGAATGCTGGCCCCGGGCAAGGCCTGCTGGATGCCGATGATCGTGCCGTCGGCCAGCAGGCCTTCCTTCTTGTAATGGTCCTGCCGCACCAGGATGTACACGCGGTCAATGGTGCTCTCCATGCTTTGATCCAGCTTCATCACCACCGCCCCGCTGCGTTGGCTGCGCTTGATCAGCCGGCGGCTGGAGGCCAGTTGCAAGGCCCGGTTGGCGATGGTGGTGCTGACTCCCAACAGGCGGGCAGTGCCGGCTGTGCTCAGATAACTGTCCCCCGGCTTGAGGTTGCGCTGGCGAATGTCGCGTTCGATGTGGTCGGCCAGCTCGAACAGGCGAATGCCCTGGGACCGCGAGTTGCCGCTGGTTGTGGAATTAGTCTTCACAACCGATTATGGTATCAAATGTTCTTTGAATTACAAGAATATAATTTTTTAGTTGAGAATATTAATTGCGCCCCAGCCAACCGACGAGCTACGCCTGGATGCAAACACACAGCCCGATGAGGGGTAGGCTGAACCAGTTTATTATTTATTTATTTGTTAAACCTAATTTTACAACTTTGATAGGCATAATCAACCAGCAATTCCGGGAGTCAGACATCCGCCATCATTTTCAGGGAACCCGGCGGCCTCTGGGGCGTCTGTCACAGCAGACATCCAGTCGGGAGATATGCCATGAGGTCGTTGCGAACGCTTACCGCTTTTGGTCTGCTGCTTCTGTTGGCTGGTCACGTTTTCGGGCAGGGGCTGATCATCATTGACGGGCCGGACACGATGCTGCCGCGGGAGCACTGGCCGCGACGGGGGTGCCTGGAGCTGCGCAGGCACCAGGTGCAGGTGGAGATTCATGACCAGGTGGCCAGCACCACGGTCGAGCATGTCTTTTACAACCCCACGTCGCGGCAGTTGGAGGGTCACTTCGTCTTTCCACTACTTCCGGGGGCACAGATTGATCAGGTGCTCATGGATGTCAACGGCGAGCAGGTCGAGGCGGAGTTGCTGGAAGCGGGCAAGGCTCGCCGCATTTACGAAGACATCGTGCGCCAATTGCGCGATCCCGCCCTGCTGGAATACTGCGATGACGGGCTGATCCGGGCCCGCGTCTTTCCCATCGAGCCAAATAGCGAGAAGCGCATCACCATCACCTACACCCAACTGCTCCCGGCCGACAACGACCTTATCAGCTACGAGTACCCATTGACTGAACATCGCGTCGAAGGCGCCCCGGTCACCAAACTGGTCATGAAAATCGATCTTCAGACCACCGAGCCGCTGGCCACGATTTACAGTCCCACGCACGAGATGGAGATTCAGCGCAAGGGCAAGCACCGCGCGGTCGTGGGGCTGGAACAAACTGGCGGCAGCAACACTTCCGGGGGCGGTGGCACTTCCGGGGTGCAACTGCTGTTTGCATGTCAGCGTGACCAGGACAAGCCCGCCCTGAAGCTGATGACTTACAACGACGGCCGCGAGGATGGCTACTTCATGCTGCTGGCCTCGCCCCCGGCCCCGGAAGGTGATCACGCTGAAACTCTGCCCAAGACCGTGCTGTTCGTGCTGGACACCTCCGGCTCCATGGCCGGCGAAAAGCTGGCCCAGGCCAAGCGGGCACTGCGCTACTGCCTGAACATCCTCAACGACAACGATACTTTTCAGTTGATCCGTTTCGCCACCGACGTCGAGCCGCTGTTCGATTCACCTGTCGCGGTGACGGACAAGCGGCGCAAGCAGGCCCAGGAGTTTGTCGATGATCTGAAAGCGGTGGGCGGCACCGCCATCGACGATGCCCTGGCCGAAGCGATCCAACAGGCGCAGTACAGTGACGCAGGCGGGGCGGACTACATCGTTTTCCTGACCGACGGCCGCCCCACCGTGGGCCAGACCGATCCCGACCAGATCGTCAAGGCGATCGCCAAACGCCAAGACAACTTCCGGGGGCGGATCTTCTGCTTCGGCATCGGCACCGACATCAACACCAAGCTGCTGGACCGCATCACGCAGACCACGCGGGCAGCCAGCCAGTACGTGCTGCCCGAGGAGGACCTGGAGCTGAAGCTATCGAATTTCTACGCCAAGATCGACCAGCCCGTGCTGGCCGACCCGGTGCTGGAAGCTGATGGCGTCAAGATCAGTCAATGGCAGCCGCGTGATCTGCCGGACTTGTTCCGCGGCGAGCAGATGATCGTCTTCGGCCGCTACCGCGGTGATGGCGATGCCACGCTGACACTGACCGGTCAACAAGTCGATCAGACCATCGTCTGCGAGCAGACCGTGAAGTTTGCCGAGAAAAACATGCGCCACGATTTTATCCCGCGCATGTGGGCCACCCGCCGCGTGGGATTCCTGCTCGATGAGATCCGCCTGCACGGGGAGTCCAAGGAACTGAAGGATGAAGTGGTGACCCTGGCCCGCAAGTTCGGCATCCTCACGCCCTACACTTCGTACCTGATCGTGGAGGACGAGCGGCAGCGTGCGGTGCCGGTGGCGCAGCAGACGCTGCCGCGGATTAGTCAGGACGATACTTTCCGCGAATTTGTGACCGAGGAGTATTCGCAGATGAAGATGGCCGACACGGGACGCATGGGGATCGCAGCCAATCGACAGAACGACATGTTGTCACGGGCGCATGTGGCCCAGGCGACCAGCATGGCGGTTGCGTCCGGTTCCGCGAAGCCGCAAGCGGCGATGGCCACGCAGGTGGTCAACGGCCGGGCCTTCGTGCGCAACGGCAAGCAGTGGATCGACAGCAATGTCCAGCAGTTGAAAGACCCGCCCATGCGCCAGATCAACTTCGCCTCCGACGACTATTTCGCCTTGCTGCGCGATCACCCCGAAACCGCCCAGTGGCTGAGCGTCGGCCGAAACGTCGTGTTCCAGTTGGGCGATGAGGTGATCGAAATTGTCAGTGGCAGCGATGACTAAAAGCTAATAAAAGAGCCGGATTTCACCGCAGAGAACGCAGAGGACACAAAGCACAAACACTTGAATTCAGGCTAATTTTGATCTTTCTATGCGTCCTCGGCGTCCTCTGCGGTGAATTCTTTTTTCTGCTCTAAGCCTTCACCCCCCGATACGCCACCGCGATGCCGCAGGTCATCGGTTTGATGGTCACTTCGCGGAACCCAGCCTCGCCCAACATCTGCGCCATCTTCCGGGGGTCGGCGAAGGTGCTGACGCTGCGGGGCAGGTAGCGGTAAGCGCCCACCTTGTCCCCGGCGATCCAGGATGCGGTCACGGGCATGATCTTTTCCCGGTAGATGCGATCGAAGAAACGCACCAGCGGATTGCCCGGCGTGGCGAACTCCAGCACGATCAATCGCCCCCCCCCCGGAAGTAAAACCCGGTGAAATTCAGCCAATGCCTTGCGGGGGTCGGCCACGTTGCGCAGGCCGAAGGCGATGGAGACGACGTCCACACTTGCATCAGCGACAGGCAGGTTCATCGCATCGCCGCGCTGGAAATTCAGTTGCGGCGCTTTCTGCTGGGCCAGGGTGAGCATCTCGTGCGTGAAGTCGAGACCCATCACGCGATGAGCACCGGCTTCCGCGAACTTCATCGCCAGATCACCCGTGCCGCAGGCGACGTCGAGCACGGTGTCGCTGGATTTCAACTGGGCGAGCTTTACCGCGGCCCGACGCCAGGCCTGATCGCGCCACAGCGAGTGCAGGCGGTTGTTCAGGTCGTAGCGAGGGGCGATGGCGGCGAACATGCGCTCGACGCGCTGCGCCTTGTCCGCCACGGCGTGCGGATCGCTCAGGTTCTCATCCGTCCAGGCAGGATCGGCGGGCATGTTCATCACTGGCCCGTGTGCTTGGGCGGCGGTAGCTTGGCCAGCGGGGTGAGCACCGCATCCTGGTAGGCCTGCTTGCGGAAGGCCATCTGGCTCTCATCGCGGAAGTTGGGGTACTTCGATCTGATGTGATCGCGCAGGTGCTCGATGCGCGTCTGCGGCAGCGGGTGGGTCTGAAGCATTTCCATACCACCACCGCCACCGGAGGCTTCCTTGAGCACGCGCATGACCTGAATCTGGGCCATGGGGTTGTAGCCCAGCGTGGTCATGTATCGGACGCCCAACTCGTCGGATTGCGTCTCCTGATCCCGGCCGAACTTCAACAGGTACAGCCCGCCCCCAGCCTGGGCCCCCACGCCCAGCACCTGCAGCCAGGTCTCGTCCTGGACGCTGGCCGCCACGCCGATGACCTGCACCACGCCCGAGGCCACCGCGGCCCGGGACATCTGCTGGCCGATGTGCTGGGCGGTGACGTGCCCGATCTCATGCCCGAGAACCCCAGCCAGTTGGGCCTCGCTGTCGAGCTTGGAAAGCAGGCCGCGGGTGATGAACACCTTGCCGCCGGGCAGGGCGAAGGCGTTGATCTGGGCCGAATCGACGGCATGGAACTCCCAGGGCAGGCTCGGCCTCTCGCTGACCTTGGCCAGCTTCAACCCCACCTCGCTGACGTACTGGCGAATGCCCGGCGAGGGGATGGGACCGCCGTACTCCTTGAGGAACTGCGGGGCGGCCTCTGAGCCGAGGCTGACCTCCTGTGACTGGCTGAGCAGGTTGAACTGCTTCTGTCCTGTGGCGGGGTTGGTGCTGCAGCCTGCCCCGGCCAGCGGCAGAGTCAACAGTGCCAGAGTTAGCAAGGTCTGTTCCAGTCGTTTGTTGCGCGATAGGTTCATAAGTGATCTCCCTGACCGGAGTCACAGACTCCGGCTCTGACGGAGCCGGGATTGGCGGCCCCGTGTTTTATCGTAGCAGCCTGCGGCCGGTTATGGGCCGTGCCCGCCCCGGGATTATGAGACGAAGCAAACGGGCAATGGAGACTTCCGGGGGCGGGGACCGATGAGATTGCAGTTGAACATGGCTCAGGCGTGAGAGCCTCCGAGGAGAAACCACCCCGCCGCCGGCGGCCGACTCTGGAGATTATTGGTTATGACCAGCCGACGAAACGTCCTGCACGACCGCTTCTTCAACGCAGCCATCAGCGGCGACCGCCCCGCCGCCCGCCAGATCATCGACGAGGCCATCGAGGCCGACTGCTCGGCCGAGCAAATCCTCAGCCAGTTGATCTGGCCCGCCCTGGAGAACATCCAGAACCTGCACCGCCACGATCAGCTCTCGCGCCTGGCCCACCACTTCGCCACGCGCCTGATCCGCCAACTGGTCGATCAGTTGCAGATGCGCCTCGAACGCAAACCGCAGCGCGGCAGCAAGGTGCTGGTCGTCAGCGGCGACGAGGATTCCGAAGAGTTGGCCGCCCAGATCGGCGCCGACCTGCTCGAAGCCGACGGCTACAGCGTCCACTACGCCGGCGGCGGCATCGCCAACGATGAGATCATCGCCCAGATCGCCGATGCCGGCATCGAGAAGCTGGTGATCTTCGCGGTCATTCCCGCCACCGTGCCGCAGACCCGATTGTTGATCGACCGCCTGCACGAGATTGGAGCCGCGCCACGGATCCAGATCATCGTCGGCGGCGGCGTCTTCAATCGAGCCGATGGCCTGGCTGAGGAAATCGGCGCCGACCTGTGGGCACATGACCCGGCCGAGCTGGTCGATGTGATCAACGAACAGTCCGATCGCCGCATGACCGCCGAGCAGCGCACCGTCGGCCGCAAACGCCGCCTCAAGCGCGACGAAGCAGCCTAAGAAGCGCCGCGGCTCTGCCGCGCGACAGCGACAAGTCGCCACGCTTCCTACTGCTGCGCTTCCTGCGTTTCCTGCGTTCTGTATTCATTCACCTGCCAGGAAGCGTCGTCAGGCAGGTCGGTGTTGAACGCTTCGTCCGCGATGTCGTCCGGATTCAATTCCACCTCGCGCAGCTTCACGTCGCTGGCGTCCTCGCGATCCTCATTCTCCGTGCGGGCACGCACCGGCAGCAACGTGTCGCGGTCGAACCACAACTCCACCTTGCTGGCGTCCATCTCCACATCCTGCCGCGGCGTCAGCACCAAGTGCAGCGGTTGGTCCTCGCCGTCGTCGGCCAGCGCCACCTCGAAACGGCTGAGCACCTGCGATTTGTTCATGTTCAGCGGCAGCGCGAAAGGACCTTCGCCCAGCGTGAGCAGGTCGGCCGTTTCACCTTCCTTGGCCAAGTCCCAGCGGGAGAAAATCTTTTCACCGCCGTCGCGCTCGACCATGTATCGGCCGTCGAAGGTATAGGTCTTGTCCATCCCGTGCACCGCGTCATCGACCACGATCTGATCGAAGCGGGCGCAGAACCGAGCCGGCGGACCCGCCTGATAAATCAACTGCCCGAAGCGCCGCTGCATGTCGCCCAGCAGGCCCTGCTCCCGCGTGTAGTTAAGCCTGGCCCGCAGCGTCTTGACCTCCTGGGCCCTGGCTTCGATCTTGGTCAACCATTGCTCGACCACCGGGTCCACCGCTGCCGTTTGCGATTCCGGGGGCGATTGGGCGCAGGCGAACAATCCCATCAACATCACGCAAAGTTTGAGCATGTCGCATCAACCCCGTTGCGGCGGCGCCGCCCAGCGCATCTTGTGGGCCAGCATCTGCCAGTAGTTGTAGTCCGGATTATGAATCAAACGCACCCGGCGATCGTGACGCCGCACCAGCACGCGCTGGCCGGCCATGAGGTTGTACGTTTCCTGTCCGTCGATCACCAGTTGCGTGCCCGCGTTGGCGCGGTTCAGTTGCAGCAGCACTTGGCAATCGGCCGGCGCCACGATCGGGCGGGCCGCCAGCGTGTACGGGCAGATGGCCGTGATGCAGAAACCCTCGATGCCCGGCGAAATAATCGGCCCCCCGGCTGAGAGGTTGTACGCGGTCGATCCCGACGGCGTCGAGACCACCACCCCGTCCGAGTGCAGCACCGTCGGCTCGGCGTCATGCGGCGGACGAATCGACAAGCCCAGCTCGATCAAGCGGAACGGCTGGCCCGCGTTGATCACCACGTCGTTCATCGCCACCGCGCTGAACAACGACTGATCGCCATCCTCCAACACCTCGGCCGCCAACATCAGTCGATCGCTGGAAGGGCACTTGCCCTCGACGATGCAATCCCAATGCCGCATGAACGATTCGATGCTGAACTCCGCCAGGAACCCGAGCTTGCCGAAGTTGATGCCCAGCAGCGGCAGATCACGCTCGATCAGCATGCGGGCCTGATGCAGCATGGTGCCGTCGCCGCCCAGGATCAGCCCCAGGTCCGCCCCCGGAAGCTGACCGGCGGTTTCGTGCGTCACCTCGGCCGTATTGACCTCCCCCACCACCTCCGCCCGCTGTTCCAGCCACGGCCGAAGCCGGCGCACCGCCTCCCGCACCGGCTCCTTGCTCCGATTGGCCAGAATCAGAACTCGCTTTTGGCCTGACATCGACTTGTATTGTATCGTTTGAAGAAGGCACCGAGGGACCGAGGCACCAAGGCACCAAGTGCTTCGCATCTGAGACCGTGACTCAAACCCTTGATGCCTCGGTGCCTTGGTCCCTTGATGCCTTCCCCATGCGCGCACTCGTCCTCGAAAAGCAGCACGTCCGTTTCGACGCCAATCACGCAGATCCGGCGCCTCGCCCCGGCGAGGTGGTCATCCGCCCCACCCGCATGGGTGTCTGCGCCACTGATCTGGAGTTGTGTAAGGGCTACATGGATTTTCGAGGCGTCCTCGGCCACGAGTTTGTCGGCATCGTCGAACAGGCACCCGGTAACAAGCAATGGCTGGGCAAGCGCGTCGTCGGCAGCATCAACTGCGTCTGCGGCAAGTGCGACATGTGCAAGGCCGGCCTACGCGAGCACTGCCGCCAGCGCACCGTGCTGGGTATCGCCGGCCGCGACGGCTGCTTCGCTGATCGCTTCACGCTACCGGCCGCCAATCTCTACGAAATCCCCGACCACGTGGACGACGACCGGGCGGTGTTTGTGGAACCGCTCGCGGCCGCGTTCCAGGTGCTGCGACAACTGACCATCGAGGGCCGACCTTACATTACCGTCCTGGGCGACGGGCGACTCGGTCTGCTCTGCGCGCAGGTGGTCAGCAAGCTCAACGCCACCGTTCGCTGCATCGGCAAGCACCCCCGGAAACTGGAACTTTGCGAAAAATGGGGCGTCAAGCATCGCCCGCTCGAAGACGTCGGCCTGCGCCAGGATCAGGACATCGTCATCGATGCCACCGGCTCGCCCACCGGCCTGACCACCGCCATGCAGATGGTCCGCCCCCGCGGCACCATCGTCCTAAAAACCACCATCTCACCATCCCAACACCTTCCGGGGGCGGGGGTGGATATTTCCCCCCTGGTCATTCACGAAATCAACCTCATCGGCAGCCGCTGCGGCCCCTTCCCCGATGCCATCGACGCCTTGTCCCAGGAGAGCATCGACGTCGTCAGCCTCATCAGCCGCCGCCTGAAACTGGCCGACGGCGTCGAAGCCCTCAAGCTCGCCGATCAAGGCGATGTGCTCAAAGTGCTGCTGGAGCCGTAAATCACGCTAAACTGTCGTCCGAATGACCGCTCACCCATGGCTGGCGAAATTCGTCGAGTCGGGGCACGTTCGCGCGCTGATCGAGCGGTCTGGGCGCGCCGATCGCACCATCGCCCGCGGCACCCGCGGCTCGGCCACCGCCCTGCTGGCCGGCGCCTTGGCTGCCCAATCCGAGCGCACGGTCCTGCTGGTCGTGGCCCATCTCGATGAAGCGGACGACGCCCTGGATGACCTGGAACTTTTCGCAGCAGCGGGAATTCCGGGCGATGGTTTGAAGGTCGAGCGCTTCGGGGCCATGGAAGTGTTGCCGGGCGAGTCGGCGGTCAGCCTGGAACTACTGGCTGAACGCCTCGGTGTTGTGGATCGACTGGTCAAGGGTGATGCTCCTGATCTGATCGTCGCGCCCATTCAGGCGTTGATGCAATCGGTGCCCGAACCCGAGGCGCTGCAACGCTTCGGCCTGACACTGGCCAGCGGTGGGCAGATCAGTCAGGGCGACTTGCTGGCCTGGCTCGATCGAGCCGGCTACCAGCGGACCGACGCCATCGAGCAGCCCGGCGACTTCGCCGTGCGCGGCGGCATCGTCGATGTCTTCGCACCGGCCGGCTCCTTCCGCAACAGTGACGGCAACGAGGTGACGGATGCCGCATCTTCCACTTCCGGGGGCGGGGGAGCCGTCCGCCTCGATTTCTTCGGCAATGAAATCGAGACCATCCACCTGGTCGATCCCGACACGCTCGGCTCACGCCAGAAACTGGCCTCCGTGCGCCTCATCGGCGCCGATGCCAAAACAATCCTCTCCGACACCGGCTCCACCAATCTCCTGCAACTGCTTCCCAATGCTTTGCCCGTCCTGCACGAGGTGATGGAACTGTCCGAGCAGGCCCGCGGCTACTACGAGCGGCTGACCAATCCGCAGGGCGTGTTCAGCCCCAGGGAAATTTTCGCCCAACTGGCGCAGCTCGCTCACATCCAGCTCAACGAATACTCCGCCACCCGCCCCGACGACACGATCCTCGATCTGCCCTTCGAAGCACTGCCCAACTTCCACGCCGACGCTCACGAAGCCCTACGCGAACTGAGCGAACTGACTGACGATGCAAACAATCAAGTGATCGTCATCTGCCAGAAGCCCGCCGAGCGCGATCGTCTGCGCGAGTTGCTGACCGAGCACGCCCCGCAGAGCATCGACCGCATCAGCATGGAAGTCGGGTATCTACACCGGGGATTCGTGTGGCGCGATGATTCATCCGACCCTTCGTCGCCTGCGGCTCCTCAGGGTGCGGCGTCCGCTCCATCCGCCATTCGCCATTCCGGGGGTCCGCCATCCGCCATCTTCCTCATTCCCCATCACGAACTGTTCCACCGCTACGAAATCCGCCGCCGCGTGCGGCGTATCACTGCGCCCGGTAGTTCGGACAAGGATGCCTTTCTCGATCTTGCGGCTGGCGATTACGTCGTCCACGTCGATCACGGCATCGCCTTGTTCACGGGCCTCAAAACCCTTCGCCGCAAGGATGAGACGGCCGAGTACCTGACGCTGCAATTCGCTGACAAAGCCCTGCTGCACGTGCCCGCCACGCAGATCGACCTGGTGCAGAAGTACGTCGGCGGCTTCCAGGGCGTGCCCCCGTTGAGCAAGCTGGGCGGCAAGCGCTGGGACAAGCAGAAACAGCAGGTGGCCGAGGCGGTGCGCGATCTGGCCAAACAGTTGCTGCGCGTGCAGGCCGCTCGCGCCACGCAGCCGGGCATTGCGTTTCCCGACGACACCGCCTGGCTGCGCGAGTTCGAAGCGGAGTTTGCTTACGAGGAAACCGACGATCAGTTGGCGGCCATCGCCGCGGTGAAAAACGACATGACGCAACCGCGCTCGATGGATCGGCTGATCTGCGGCGACGTGGGCTTCGGCAAGACGGAAGTCGCCATCCGCGCTGCGTTCAAGGCCGCCGAGTTCGGCAAGCAGGTGGCGGTGCTGGTGCCGACCACCGTGCTGGCTGAGCAGCACGAGCGCACCTTCCGCGGGCGCATGGCGGATTACCCCTTCCGCGTGGTGTCGATCTCTCGCTTCAAAACCAGCCAGGAACAGGCGGAAATCCTCAAGGATTTAGGGGCCGGGCGAATCGACATCATCATCGGTACGCATCGCCTGCTTTCCAAAGATGTCGCTTTCGCCGACCTAGGCCTGGTCATCATCGACGAGGAGCAGCGCTTCGGCGTCGAGCACAAGAACAAGCTGCTGCAACTGCGCCTGACCGCTGACGTGCTGACGCTCACCGCCACGCCCATCCCGCGCACGCTGCACATGTCCATGATTGGCCTGCGCGACATCAGCTCCCTGGCCACGCCACCCGCCGACCGCCGCGCTATCGTCACCGAGGTGATTCCCTTCGATCGCCGCCGCGTGCAGCAGGCCCTGGTGCGCGAGCTTAGCCGCGACGGCCAAGTCTATTTCCTGCACAACCGCGTGCACGACATCCAGTCGGTGGCCGACGAAGTCCACACAATGGTCCCCGACGCCCGCATCGACATCGGGCACGGGCAGATGCCCCCCCGGAAGTTGGAGGAAGTCATGCTGAAGTTCATCCGGGGCAAGACCGACATCCTCGTCTGCACCACCATCATCGAGTCCGGTATCGACATCCCCACCGCCAACACAATCATCATCGATCAGGCGGACCACTTCGGGCTGGCTGACCTGCACCAGTTGCGCGGCCGCGTGGGACGTTACAAGCACCGCGCGTATTGCTACCTATTACTTCCGGGGGATCGCCCCGTCACCGAACAGGCAGCCAAGCGACTGCACGCTGTCGAGCAATACTCCATGCTGGGGGCAGGGTTCAAGATCGCCATGCGCGACCTGGAAATTCGCGGCGCGGGCAACCTGCTGGGCGCCGAGCAGTCCGGCCACATCGCCGCGGTGGGCTACGAAATGTATTGCCTGCTGCTGGAACAGGAAGCCAAGCGATTGCAGAATCAGCCGGTGATCGAAACCTCGCGCACGCATCTGGAGCTGCGCATCAGCGGGCAGATTCCCAAGCGCTACATCGCCAGCGACAAGCATCGCATGGACGCCTACCGCCGGCTCGTCCGCTGCACCGGGCTCGATGAGCTGCGCCAGGTGGCCCGCGATCTGACCGACGCCTATGGCGAGCCGCCCGACGCCGCGCAGACCCTGATCGACCTGACTGAAATCCGTATCGCCGCCTCCAATCTGGGCATCGAAAAGATTCAGCTCGAAGGCCCCGACCTGATCTTCAGCCTCAGCAGTGCCGCACGATTGCAGCATGTTTTTCAAGGGGCACTGGGCCGCGTGAGCCTGATCGATCCGCAGACGCTCTACTATCGCCCCCCTGCCACGTACCTGTCCCAGCCGCGCACGCTGCTGGCCGTGCTGCGCAAGCTTCTGGTCAAGTCGGTTTGACAGCAGCCCTCACGCGAATAGGATCGACTGATCAAGCACAGGAGCACGCCATGTCTGACCTGGTGCGATTCACCATCTCGATCGAAAAGTCGCTGTTCCACAAGCTGGAAAAGTCCGTGACCGCCAGCCGCTATCGCAACCGCTCGGAGTTCATCCGTGATCTGATCCGCGACCACCTGGTCGATCAGGAATGGCAGACCGACAAGCCCCTGCTGGGCACCATCACCCTGCTCTACGACCACCACGCCCACGGCCTCAGTGAGCGGCTGACCCATGCCCAGCATCACTTTATCGGTAAAGTCCTGGCCACCACGCACGTGCACCTGGATGAGCATCTCTGCGCCGAGATGATCATGGTGCGCGGCCGCGGCAGACAGATTCAGGCCCTGGCCGACCGCATGCGACGCGAAAAAGGCGTGCTGCACGCCAAGCTGACCACCGGCACGACCGGCCGGGCGTTGGCGTCATGACGGATCAAGGCAGACTGCGCCCTCGCCCGGCTGCCGTCTTCTCCAGTTAGCCCCGGCCTTGGCCGGGGTCTGCAATCTTCCCGTCCAAGGCCGGGGCTATGTGATTGACCCGCGCCGGCGCGGAATCAACGTAACGATCGGTCCCATCAGGATCAACACCGCCGGCTCGGGAACCCCCGGCCCCGGAAGGCCGGCCAGTTGCAGGGCGTCATCGAAAGCTAGGTCAGGCAACGTTCCGTAACCCCAGTTATCGCCGATGATTTGCAGGTCCGCGAGGTTCACGATGCCGTCACCGGTGAAGTCGCCAGTGTCCCAGGTGGCGGTGGCGGACTGCCAGTTGTCACCGAGGATTTGCAGGTCGGAGAGGTTCACCAGTCCATCTCGATTGGCGTCACCAGCCTGGTAAAGAGTCGCGACATAGACATTCACAAAGCTGATCGACTCGTCTAAATGGTTACTGGTCAACTGCATCACAAGGACGGAGTCGCTGTAATCCCCGGCATACGCAAGAGGAGACGTATCGCCCTGAAGGGTTTGGCCGGCCACCTCCAACGTGGCGGAGCCGCCATCGCTGCCGTTGGGCGCCAGGGTTATCGTGAAGTCCCATGGCTTTGCATTCGACGGCGGATTCAGCGGATAGGCAAAAGGCCCACCCACATTGTCAGCCGCCAGGCTCAAGCCAAAGCCGTAGGCTGACCAATTGACTACGTACACCCCCGCGTTCCACGCCCCTGCTGATGGATCCCATACGCTGCGCGGCATCAAGCCGATTTCAAAGAATGACTCGGAGGGATAGCCCATCCCGATCACCGTGCCATGCACCTGCACGCTGAACTTCTGGGCATCGATGCCTTCAGTCGTCGCGATCGCAGCGGCATAACCGTCCGCATGGGGCACCACGTTCAAAGTGCCGTCGGGAATAGAGATAGTCTGGGCGCGGGCATTGACTGCCAGCACAACAAAACACACGAGCATCATCGCCATCGCTCGCATATGGGTTCTCTGTTGAGATTCTCTTCCCCATCACCCCGTTACAGCGTTGTCCTGATTTTTAGCCCGAAAATGGCCATAAATCCAATGAATCACACCACTGACCGTGTAATTAGCACGGCAAGCCGCTACGGAAAGGTATGAAATACGCAGTTTCTCTATTTTACCAGCATCCGCCGGTCAAGTCCCCGTGGATCCCGGTAAAACCTGAGGGGGGGATGGCCGTGCTTGGTGACACTTCCGGGGGGCGCAAAAAAAGAGCCTCGTGGGCTTTAGGCGCACGAGGCTCGTAAACCGGCAATGACCTACTTTCCCGCAGTGGCAGTATCATCGGCGCGACAGGCTTAACGGCCGAGTTCGGGATGGGATCGGGTGTGACCCTGTCGCTATGGTCACCGGTAAGTACGCTCAACCGCGCTCGCGGATGAGCGTGAGTGTTCAAGCAAATTTCGAATTTCGAATTTCGAATTTATCACAAGTTGTGTTGCCAACGAGTGTCGTTAAATCAAGGTGTTTGACCCTGAGTGATCCGAATCCTTTGATCGGGGCTTATCCGGGGCTTCGTTTGCTTGAGGCAACCTCAGCCCTCGGCGTGGCGCCGATGGAGGGAGTGGGGATCGGTATAGGGTCGGAGTGACGAAGCAATCGACCGTTAGTACCGCTCAGCTAAAGACATTTCTGTCCTTGCACCTGCGGCCTATCAACCGGGTGGTCTGCCCGGGGTCTCTCGCACTTGCGTACATCCAAGCCTGATCTTGAGGGGGGCTTCCCGCTTAGATGCCTTCAGCGGTTATCCCTGCCGGACGTAGCTACCCAGCAATGGACCTAGCGGTCCAACTGGCGCACCAGGGGTCCGTCCTTCCTAATCCTCTCGTACTAAAGAAGACTCCTCTCAAGCTTGGTACGCCCACAGCAGATAGGGACCGACCTGGCTCACGCCGGTCTGA
Organism: Phycisphaeraceae bacterium; assembly: GCA_020849625.1. Lineage (GTDB taxonomy): Bacteria > Planctomycetota > Phycisphaerae > Phycisphaerales > Phycisphaeraceae > JADLFV01. The sequence continues at coordinate 82 of JADLFV010000049.1, read as the reverse complement.
ACCCAGCTCGCGTACCACTTTAATGGGCGAACAGCCCAACCCTTGGGACCGCCTTCAGCCCCAGGATGTGATGAGCCGACAT